>NZ_JBCEWQ010000195.1:0-15020 GCF_038448545.1 Streptomyces sp. CLV115 | reverse complement strand
CCACGCCCCCCGGGCGCCCGGGAACCCCGCCGAGGGAACGGTCCTCGTGACCGGGGGCACCGGAGCGCTGGGCGGCCTCGTGGCCCGGCACCTGGTCGCCGAGCACGGCGTACGCCATCTGCTGCTGACCGGACGCCGCGGACCCGACGCCCCGGGCGCCGCCGAACTCGTCGCGGAACTCACCGGAGCGGGCGCCCATGTCACCCTCGTCGCCTGCGACACGGCGGACCGGGAGGCCCTCGCCCGCCTCCTGGACGCCATCCCCGCCGACCATCCCCTCACCGCAGTCGTCCACACCGCGGGCACCCTCGACGACGGCGTCGTACAGTCCCTTGACCGGGACCGTTTCGACAAGGTGTGGCGGCCCAAGGCCGACGGCGCCCACCACCTGCACGAACTGACCGAGCACCTGGACCTGGACGCGTTCGTCCTGTTCTCCTCCCTCGCCGGACAGGCGGGCAACGCGGGACAGGCCAACTACGCGGCGGCCAACACCTTCCTCGACGCACTCGCCCAGCACCGGCACGCGCAGGGGCTCCCGGCCACCTCCATCGCCTGGGGCCTGTGGGGCGAGACCGGTGAAGCGGGCGGCACCGGCCTGGCCACCCGCCTGGATGAAGCGGCCCTGGCCCGCGCCGGCCACGGCGGCCTGCTGCCCCTGGCAGCCGCCGACGGCCTCGCACTCCTCGATGCCGCCCTCGCGACGAGCAGGCCCCTGCTGGTCGCGGCACGATTCGACGCCACGGCCCTGCGCGCCCGCGCCGACGAGGGCACCCTCGCCCCCCGGCTGCGCGGCCTGGTGCGCACGACCGCACGGCGTGCCGCCGCCCCCGGCCCGAACAATCCGGCCGACCTGCTGAAGGGACTCGACCGGCCCGCGCAGGAGAACCTCGTACGGGACCTGGTCCGCACCACGGTCGCCGCCGTGCTCGGACACCCGGACACCTCCCGCGTCGAGGACGACCTCGCGTTCAAGTCGGCGGGCTTCGACTCCCTCACCGCCGGTGAACTGCGCAACCGGCTCTGCGCGGCCACCGGCCTCGCCCTGCCGGTGACGCTCGCCTTCGACCACCCCACACCGGCCGTACTCGTCGGGTACCTGCTCCGCAGGCTCGAACCGGCCGCCGCGCAGCCACCCGTACTCGCCGAACTGGACCGGCTGGAATCCGCGCTCGCGTCCCTGGCCGACGACGAAGAACTGCGCCGCACCGTCGCGGGGCGGATCGAGAACCTGCTCGCCGCGTGTGCGGCACCGGCACCGGAGACGGCACGGGACGCCGAGGACGACACCTCCCGCATCGAATCCGCCACCGCCACCGACCTCTTCGACCTGATCGACAAGGAGTTCGGCGGGCTGTCCAGCTGACCCCGCCCGACCGGCTCCGCCCGCACGATCCCACGCACCACGACCGGCAGGACCGGACATCCCGACAGAACGGAAGACCATGAACACGTTCACCACTTGGAAAGAGCTCAGCAAGGGCGACGGCGACGAGGTCGTCCTGGCCGTCGACTTCGACGCCACCGGCCGGGGCGAGGCCCGCTTCAGTGACTTCGTGCCGCTCATGGACCCCGGACACACCGTGCTGGAGACGCTGCCGCAGGCCGTCGCCTCCAGCCCCGACACGCCTGCCGACGCCTACATAAAGCAGTGGGTCGACGAGATCAGGGCAAGCGGCAAGCGGGTCAGGGCGATCCTCGCGTTCTGCGCCGGGGCTACGTACGCCGCCGCCATGGCCGTCGAGATCGAGAAGACGCAGGGAAACTTCCCGCAGACCATCCTCTTCGACCCGGAGCGGGCCGCCGCCGCACCCATGTACTGGCAGTTCCACAAGGCGGTCGGACAGATGGAGGCGGTCCTCGGCGCGGCCGAGGTGGGCCCCGTCCAGGACGCCGCGCAGCGTGCCACCGAGGAGTGCACCAGCCTCACCGACCTGGCCCGCAGGCTGCTGCTCCTCTACCACACCCTCGCCCGCACGGCCTGCGAGAAGCTCGGCCTGGACGAGCGCCGCCGCGCCGAGATGACCGAAACCGCGGGCGGCTTCCTCGCCTACCTGTCGACCGCCGAGCAGATCGACCCCACGGCTGCCTGGAAGAAGTGCACGGCCATCACCTCCAACACACCGACCAGCGGCCTCAACGGCTTCCGGGCCCTCAACCCCGGCCACGACGCCGACCTCGTGGCCGAGGAGATCCACTTCGACGTGCCGCACGTGGAGATCCTCTCGACGCCCGACATCGCCCGGACCGTCTCGGGCCTCCTCGCCGGCTGAGCGGGCCCGCCGGACCGCATGCGACGGACACGAGCCCACCCCTCCCCAGGCCACAGAAGGAAACCGGAATGACCATCACCGCGACGCACACTCAAGCGAACGGTCCGGCCCCCGCGGTCCTGACCGCGGCCTCCCGCAAGGAACAGGCGCTGTGGCTGCTGGAGAAGCTCGTCCCGTCCGGCGCCGTGAACAACCTGTCCGTCGTGTTCTCCACCGACGAGCCGCTGGGGGAGTGGGAACTCCAGAAAACCCTCGACGCGCTGCTCACCAGGCACGAAACACTGCGCACGGTCTTCCACGGAACCGATGGCGCACTGGTCAGGCAGACCGTTCCTGCCGACCGGTTCGCCGTCCCCGTGGACACCCGGCCGATGACCAAGGACGACGCCCTGGCCGCGGTGGCCGAACTCGTCGCCATGCCCTTCGCCTTCGACGGCCGGCCCCTGGTACGGGCCGGTCACTTCCAGGGCCCCGACGGCGACGTGTTCTGCCTGGTGATCCACCACATCGTCTTCGACACGGTGTCGGCCGGAATCCTCCTCAAGGAACTGACCGGCATCTACGAGGCGGTCGCCGCGGGCCTCGACATTCCCGAGGAGCTCCGCGAGCCGCAGCCCGCGCTCAACTCCTCGCCCTACTCGCAGGAGAGCCTCACCTACTGGCGCGACCACCTGCGGGACTTCGACCCCTCCGCCCTCGGCCTGGACTGCGGCACGGACGACCGGCCCGACCCGACACTCATCGGCGACTCCGTCCTGCACACCCTGTCCGACGCCGCCCGGGACGCGGTCCGCCGGCTCCAGCAGGAACTGCGCGCCCCCGAAGCGGTCATCCTGCTCGCCGCCTACTACCTGCTGCTCGCCCGGCACGGCGCCGGCCCCGACCTCGTCGTCGGCTCACCCGCCAACATCCGCCCCGCGGACGCCGCCGACGCCATCGGGTACCACGTCAACACCCTGCCGCTGCGGGCCCGGGTGAACCTCGACACCGGCTTCCGGGACCTGGCGGCCCAGGCCCGCGAGGCGTTCTTCGGGGCGATCACCCACGCCGACGTACCCGTGGACGTCCTCCTCCCCGAGATCCGCCACACCGGCAGCACCTGGCGCAACACCCTCTTCCGGCACCTGTTCAACTACGTGCCCAACGCCGGCCCGCCGACCTTCGACATCGACGGCACCACCGCCACCCGACTCCTCATCGAGAACGGGTACAGCAAATTCGACCTGGAGTTCTTCTTCCTCGCCTCGCCCGAGGAGATCACGATCCGCGGAGTCTTCTACACCGCGGTCCTCAGCCGCTCCGACACCGAATTCCTGCTGGAACGGTACGACGCCCTCCTCGTCGACCTCGGCCGGAACCCCGACCGGCCGATGGGCGAACTGTCCGCCCTCAGCCCCCGCGACCACGCGGTCATCGACGCCGCCAACGACACCGGAGCCGAGGTCACGCCCCCCACCCTCGTCGAGGCGATAGCCGGCACCGCCGCGCACAGCCCGCACGCCGTCGCCTTCGAGGACGGCGAACGCTCGGTCACCTACGCCCAGCTGTGGCGGACCGCCCTCGCCAACCGCGATCGGCTGCGCGAGACGGGCGCCCGCCCCGGCGACATCGTGGCCCTGGGCGGCCGGCGCAGCCCCGAACTGGCCGCCGCCGTACTCGGCACCTGGCTGGCCGGCGCCGCCTACCTGCCCCTCGACCCGGACCATCCCGCCCAGCGCACCGCCTACCTCCTGGAGGACTCGGGCGCCGGGATCGTCCTCGCCGCCCCGGACTTCGACCACACACCCCAGGACGGGGTCCGGGTACGCCCCATGGCGGCCGTCAGCGACACCGGCGACGACCCCGCGGCCGACGAACTCGCCGCGACCGCCGACCCCGGCGACACGGCCTACCTGATCTACACCTCGGGATCGACGGGCAAGCCCAAGGGCACGATCATCACCCACCGCGGGCTGGCCAACGCCATCACCCACTTCCGGCGCGAGATCGGCGCCACCGCCGGCGACGTGATGCTGTGGCTGACCACCTTCACCTTCGACATCTCCGGCCTGGAACTGTTCGTGCCGCTCATCTCCGGCGGTTGCGTCGCGGTGGCACCGGACGCGGCACGCAGGGACGGACAGGTCCTCCTCGACGTACTCGAACGCCACCGGGTCGGCATCATC
This sequence comes from Streptomyces sp. CLV115, assembly GCF_038448545.1. Taxonomy (NCBI): domain Bacteria; kingdom Bacillati; phylum Actinomycetota; class Actinomycetes; order Kitasatosporales; family Streptomycetaceae; genus Streptomyces; species Streptomyces sp. CLV115. The sequence continues at coordinate 10,582 of NZ_JBCEWQ010000195.1, read as the reverse complement.
CAGGCCACCCCCACCACCTGGAACCTCATCGTCGACAAGGCGGGCCACCGGCTCGACGGACTGCGCGGCATCACCGGCGGCGAACCCATGCCACCCGCCCTCGCCCGGCAGATCACCGCCGCCGGCTGCCACCTCACCAACATGTACGGCCCCACCGAGACATCGATCTACTCCAGCTGCGGAACCATCCCGCCCGGGGCCACCACCGTCGACATCGGCACGCCCATGGACAACACCCAGCTCTTCATCACCGACACCGACGGCCGGGAACGGCCCGTGGGCGTACGCGGCGAACTCTGCATCGCGGGCAGCGGCGTCGCCCTCGGCTACCACAACAGGCCCGAACTCACCATGGACCGCTTCGGCAGCCACCTGAAACTGGGCCCCTTCTACCGCACCGGCGACCTGGCCTGCTGGCGGCCGGACGGCACCGTGGAACTGCAGGGCCGCATCGACCGCCAGGTGAAGCTGCGCGGCAACCGCATAGAACTGGGTGAGGTCGAGGCCGTCCTGCTCGAACACGCCGAGGTGCAGGGCGTCGCCGTCGTCGTCGACGACGAAGCGGGCGGCGGACCGCTTCTGGTCGCCTTCGTACAGTCCGGCGCACCGGCCGACGGCCTCGCCGACCGGCTCTGGGCACACGCACGGGCCACGCTGCCGGGCGCGTCCGTGCCGCAGGAGTTCATCGTCGTCGACTCCTTCCCCGCCACCGTCAGCCACAAGACCGACTACCTCGAACTCAAGCGACTGGCGCAGCAGCACCGCGCCGCCCGCTCGGCCACCACCGGCACCACCGCCTACGCGGGCGACACCCTGGTCGCCGGACTGGTCGCCCTGTGGCAGGAACTGCTCGACCGGAGCGACATCGACGGCGACACCAACTTCTTCGCCCACGGGGGCCACTCGCTCCTCGGGGCCCAGCTCGTCCAACGCGTCGAGGAAACCGCCGGCCACCCCCTGGCCATGGCCGATCTGTACGCCGACCCGACACCTGCCCGGCTCGCCGCCCGCATCCGCAGGGCGCGAGGAGAGGAACAGACCCCGTGACGAGCGAAACCGCCGGAGAAGAGGCCAGGCTTCTCGACTACCTCAAGCGGATGACCATCGATCTGCGCGAGGCACGACGACGCATCCAGGAACTTGAGGACGCGCCGCACGAACCGATCGCCATCGTCGGCATGGGCTGCTCCTACCCCGGAGGAGTCCGCTCGCCCGAGGACCTCTGGGACCTCGTCGCAGCCGGCACCGACGCGATCGGGGACTTCCCCACCGACCGCGGCTGGGACCTCGACGCACTGTACGACCCCGACCCCGACACCCCGGGCACCTGCTACACCCGCAAGGGCGGATTCCTGCCCGAGGCCGCCTCCTTCGACGCCGGACTGTTCGGCATCACCCCCAAGGAGGCCCTCACCATCGACCCGCAGCAGCGACTCCTGCTCGAACACAGCTGGGAAGCCGTCGAACGCGCCGGCATCGACCCACGGACCCTGCACGGCAGCCGCACCGGCGTCTTCGTCGGCGTCATGTACAACGACTACGGCTCCCGCCTGCGACCCGTGCCCGACGGCTTCGAGGGCTACATCGGCAGCGGCAGCGCCGCCAGTGTTGCATCCGGCCGGATCTCGTACTGCTTCGGACTCCAGGGCCCGGCGCTCACGGTCGACACCGCCTGCTCGTCGTCGCTGGTGTCCCTGCACCTCGCCTGCCAGGCGCTGCGCCGTGGCGAGTGCACCGCCGCACTGGCCGGTGGCGTCACCGTCCTGGCCACCCCCACCGTCTTCACCGAATTCGCCCGGCAGCGCGGCCTCAGCCCCGACGGGCGCTGCCGGTCGTTCTCCGGCGACGCCGACGGTACGGGCTGGGCGGAGGGAGTCGGCGTCCTCTACCTGGAACGCCTCAGTGACGCGCTGCGCGCCAACCGGCCCGTACTCGCCGTCATCCGCGGCAGCGCCGTCAACCAGGACGGCGCCAGCAACGGCCTGACCGCCCCCAACGGACCGTCCCAGGAACGGGTCATCCGCGACGCGCTGGCCGACGCCCGCCTCACCGCCCCGGACATCGACGCGGTAGAAGCCCACGGCACCGGCACCACCCTCGGTGACCCCATCGAGGGCCAGGCCATCCAGGCGGTGTACGGAACCGGCCGCGCCGCCGGAAAGCCGCTGCTGCTGGGCTCCCTGAAGTCCAACATCGGGCACAGCCAGGCCGCCGCAGGCGTCGGCGGAGTCATCAAGACGGTGATGGCACTGCGCAACGGCGTTCTCCCCAGGACCCTGCACGCCGAGAACCCGACCCCGCACATCGACTGGACCGAAGGCACCGTACAACTGCTGCGGGAACCCGCCGACTGGCCGCGCACCCAGCGCCCCCGCCGCGCGGGCATCTCCTCGTTCGGCATCAGCGGCACCAACGCCCACGTCATCGTCGAAGAAGCCCCGGACCGGCCGGCGCGGGAGACCCCCGCAGCAGCCCCGGAAGTCCCGAACGCGCCGAAAGTCCTGAAGGACGCCCCGGACGCGGAACGCGCGGACGGCACGGCCACCGCCGCGAAGCCCACCGTCGCGTGGCCCGTTCACGCCCGTACGCCCAAAGCACTGCGCGAACAGGGAAACCGGCTCGGCACCCATATCGGACGCCACCACGGATCCACACCCGTCGACGTGGCCCACGGCCTGGCCACCGGCCGCACCCCCTTCGAGCACCGGGCCGTCCTCATCGGTGCCGACCGGGACGAACTGCTCCACTCCCTGGACCGGCTGGCGCGCGGCTCCGGCGCACCACACCTCGTGCGCGGCGCCCCCGACCCCCTGGCCAAGGCCCCCTACGCGGTGCTGTTCTCCGGCCAGGGATCGCAGCGCCCCCGCATGGGCCTCGACCTCCACCGCCGCTTCCCCGTCTTCGCCGAAGCGCTCGACGAAGCCTGCGCGGCACTGGACCCGCACCTCGAAGCACCCCTGCGCGACGTGCTGTTCGCCGACTCCCCGGACACCGCCGGGGCATCCGGGCGGGGCCCGCTCGACCGCACCGCCTGCACCCAGGCCGGAATCTTCGCCGTCGAGGTCGCCCAGTACCGGCTCCTCGAACGGTTCGGCATCACACCGGATTTCGTCGCGGGCCACTCGATCGGCGAACTCGTCGCCGCACACGTCGCCGGCGTCTGGACACTGGAGGACGCGGCACGCCTCGTCGCAGCCAGAGGACGGCTGATGCAGGCCCTGCCCGAAGGCGGGGCGATGCTGGCGGTGCAGGCCGCCGCGGCCGAGGTCGAACCGCAACTGGCAGGCCGGGAACACGAGATCGCCCTGGCCGCGGAGAACGGCCCCGCATCGGTGGTGATCTCGGGCGACCCCGACGCCGTCCGGGAGATCGGCGAATTCTGGCACGAACGCGGTCGGCGCACGAAGCAGCTGAAGGTCAGCCACGCCTTCCACTCACCGCACATGGACGGCATGCTCGACACGTTCCACACGGTCGCCAAGGAACTGACCTACCACCGGCCGCACCTGCGGATCATGTCCCACCTCACCGGCGAGACGGCCACCGACGACCTGCTCACCCCCGAGTACTGGGTACGCCACGTACGCGAGCCGGTCCGCTTCGCCGCAGGCGTCCACCGACTCGCGGAACTCGGCGTCGGAACCTTCATCGAGGCGGGCCCCGACAGCGTCCTGACCCCGATGGTCACCGAATGCCTCACCGGGACGAAGGGCGAGGCGATCGCCCTGGCCCGACGCGACCAGGACGAACCCACCGCGTTCCTGACCGCCATGGCCAGAATCCATGTGCGGGGCGGCACCGTCGACTGGTCCGCACAGTGCGACGGCATGACGGTGCACCCGGCGGAACTGCCCACCTACCCGTTCCAGCGCCGCCGCTACTGGCTCGACGAGGTGGTCCCGGCCACGCCGCGGCCCACCCGCACGCCGACCGCCGCGACGGAACCGCGCGACGAGGACGAAGAGCTTGCGGAAACCGCGGCGGCGCGCCTGGCCGCGGCAGCCCCCGAGGACCGGTACCCGCTGATCCTCGCCGCCGTGCTGGAAGCCGCCGCCGAAGTCATGGGACTCGACACGGCGGACGACATCGACCCCCGGGCCCAGCTGCTCGAACAGGGATTCACCTCCCTCATGGCGGTCGACCTGCGCAACAGGGTGATGGCCGCGACCGGGGTCGACCTGCCCGCCACGGTCGCCTACGACCACCCGACCTTCGAAGCGATAGCGAGCCACGTGCACTCGCTCATGAACACGGAATGAGGCTGTCTTTCATGTCGAACCAGTCGTACGGGGACAACGCCATCGCCGTGGTCGGTATGTCGTGCCGCCTGCCCGGGGGAGTGAACGGCCCCGACTCGTTCTGGGACCTCCTGGTCGCGGGCGGTGACGCGGTCGGCGAGGTGCCGGCCGACCGATGGGACGCGGAGACGTTCTGGTCCGACGACCCGACGGCCCCGGGACGCGCGGTGGCACGCCGGGGCGGATTCCTGGACCGGGTGGACGGGTTCGACGCGCGATTCTTCGGGATCTCGCCGCGTGAGGCGGCGGCGATGGACCCGCAGCAACGACTGGTGCTCGAACTGGCATGGGAGGCGCTGGAGAACGCCGGGGCGGTACCCGGCCGACTGCGGGGCAGCCGGGCCGGTGTGTACATGGGAGCGATGGCCGACGACTACGCGACGTTGTCGCGGCGCGCCGGAGTGGAGGCCATCGGAGCGTTCACCTCTACGGGCCTGGCCCGGAGCGTGATCGCCAACCGGGTGTCGTACCTGCTCGGGCTGACAGGCCCCTCGCTGGTGGTGGACTCGGGCCAGTCGTCGGCCCTGGTGGCGGTGCATCAGGCGTGTCAGGCGCTGGTTCGGGGTGAGGTGGGCTGGGCGCTTGCGGGTGGGGTGAATCTGATTCTGGCGCCGGAGTCGTCGGTGGCGGTGTCGAAGTTCGGTGGGTTGTCGCCGGATGGTCGGGCGTATGTGTTCGATGAGCGGGCGAATGGTTATGTGCGGGGTGAGGGTGGCGGTCTTGTCGTTCTGAAGCGGTTGGCGGATGCGGTTGCTGACGGGGATGACGTGGTCTGTGTGATCGCGGGTGGTGCGGTCACGAATGACGGGGGTGGTGAGGGTCTGACCGCGCCGAGTGCGGAGGGTCAGGAGGAGGCGCTGCGGCTGGCGTATGCGGATGCGGGGATTGCCCCGGCTGATGTGGATTATGTGGAGTTGCACGGGACGGGCACTCGGGTGGGTGATCCGGTGGAGGCGGTTGCGCTGGGTCGTGTGCTGGGGTGTGCGGAGGGTCGTTCCGGTGCGTTGAGGGTGGGTTCGGCGAAGACGAATGTGGGGCATCTGGAGGGTGCCGCGGGGGTTGTGGGGCTGGTCAAGGCGGCTTTGGCGGTGCGGTATCGGCGGTTGCCGGCGAGTTTGCATTTCCGGGTTCCGAATCCGGGGATCGATCTGGAGTCGTTGAATCTGCGGGTGCAGACGGAGCCGGAGGACTGGCCGAACGAGGGCAGCGGTCGTGTGCCGGTGGTGGGGGTGTCGTCGTTCGGGATGGGCGGTACGAACTGTCATCTCGTGCTGACGGCCGGACCCGAACCGGTCGAGGACAACGATGGCGGTTCACCGGTGCCGGCGGTGGTTCCGGGCGTTGTGCCGTGGGTGTTGTCGGCCAGGTCGGCCGGGGCGTTGCGTGAGCAGGCGGGGAACCTGGCCGGGTTCGTGGAGGGCCGGCCGGAGGTGGAGCCGGCTGATGTGGGGTTCTCCCTGGCGACGGCGCGGTCGGTGTTCGAGCACCGTGCGGTGGTGCTCGGGGAGAGCCGGGAAGAGCTGCTGGCGGGTCTGCGGGCCCTGGCCGAGGGCGGCTCTGCCGGTGACGTGGTGCGGGGGCAGGCGGCGGATGCCGGTGGTGTGGCGCTGCTGTTCTCGGGTCAGGGAAGCCAGCGTGCGGGGATGGGCCGTGAGCTGTACGAGGCGTTCCCCGTTTTCGCGGCGGCGTTCGACGAGGCATGTGCCTTCCTGGACCGTGAGCTGGGCCAGGAGCTGAACAACGGCTCGGTGGGGTCGTTGCGGGATGTGGTGTTCGCCGGAACCGGCGACGGGGCTGCGGGTTTGCTGGATGAGACGGTGTTCACGCAGGCCGGTCTGTTCGCGGTGGAGTCGGCTCTGTTCGCGTTGGTGTCGTGGCTGGGAGTGCGTCCGGACGCGGTGATGGGGCACTCGGTCGGTGAGATCACGGCGGCCTGGGCGGCCGGGGTGTTCTCCCTGGAGGACGCGTGTGTCCTGGTCGCGGCGCGGGGGCGGCTGATGCAGGCGGCCCGTCCCGGTGGTGCGATGGCCGCGATCGCGGCACCCGAGAGCGAGGTCGCTGAGCATCTTGCCTCGTACGAGGGGCGGGTGTCGGTGGCTGCGGTCAATGGACCCGCTGCCGTCGTGATCTCGGGTGATGCGGATGCCGTGACCGAGATCGTGGATTATTTCCGTGAGCTGGGCACGCGTACGAAGCGTCTGACGGTTTCGCACGCCTTCCACTCCTCCCACATGGACTCGGCTGCTGCGGCGTTCGAGGAGGCCCTGGCCGGGGTCGTCTTCCGTGAGCCGTCCCTGGCGGTGGTTTCTAATATCACCGGTGCCATGGCTGAGCCGGGTGAGCTGACGGTGGCCGCTTATTGGGCGCGGCACATCCGGGCAGCGGTCCGTTTCCACGACGGCGTCGAGTCTCTCCACTCCCATGGCATCTCCACTTTCCTGGAGCTGGGCCCGGACCCGGTTCTGACTTCTCTGGTGCGTGATGCTCTGGATGGTCAGGGTTCCGTGGTGGCGGCGTGTGTGTTGCAGCGGGACAAGGGCGAGGTCCGGACGGTGCCGCGTGCGCTGGCGGCGGTGTTCGCCTCCGGGACCGAGACCGACTGGACCCCGCTCCTCGGATCCGGTCGGCGCATCGCTCTGCCCACCTATCCCTTTCAGCGCAAGCGGTACTGGATCGACACCCCCGAACTCACCGGCCCGGCCTCCGGTGCCGTAGCCGACATTCCGGCCGATGCCGATGCCGATGCCGATGCCGAGCTCGAGGAGGAGGACGGCGAAAGCTGGACCGGACGGCTGCGTGGGCTGACCGACGCGCAGTGCATCACGCTGATCGCCGATCTGATCCGCTGGCACACCGCTGAGATCCTGGGGTACGAGACCGAGAACGAGGTCGATCGAGCGCTCCCGTTCAAGGAGTTGGGCTACAACTCGCTGACGTCGGTCGAGCTGCGCAGCCGGCTGGCCGCCGACCTGGGCATAGCCCTGCCCTCCTCCCTCGTCTACGACCACCCCACCCCCGAGGTGCTGGCCGGTCACATCGTGACATCGTTGCTCGGGACCGCCGGCGTGACGGACCTTCCCACGGCCGCTACCGCCGCCTACGACGAGCCCCTCGCCATCGTGGGCATGGCCTGCCGCTACCCGGGAGGCGTGGCCTCGCCCGAGGACCTCTGGCAGTTGGTCGCCTCCGGCACCGACGCCATCGGCCCGCTGCCCGACGGCAGGGGCTGGAATCTCGAAGCTCTCTACGCCCCTGAACGCGGCACCCCCGACACGACGTACACCCGGCACGGCGGGTTCGTGTACGACGCCGACACCTTCGATGCCGAGTTCTTCGGCATCAGCCCGCGCGAAGCCCAGGCCATGGAGCCGCAGCAGCGACTGCTGCTGGAAACAGCCTGGGAATCCCTCGAAACCGCAGGCATCGTTCCCCAGACCCTCAAGGGCAGCAGCACGGGTGTGTTCGTCGGGGCGATGACGCAGGAGTACGGGCCCCGCCTCCACGAACCCGCGAAGGACGCCGGAGGCTATCTCCTAACGGGGACGACGGCGAGTGTGGCGTCGGGTCGGATTGCGTATTCGTTGGGTCTTGAGGGGCCGGCGGTGACGGTGGACACGGCGTGTTCGGCGTCGTTGGTGGCGTTGCATCTGGCGGCGCAGGCGTTGCGCAGTGGTGAGTGCGGGCTGGCGTTGGCGGGTGGGGCGACGGTGATGGCGTCGCCGGGGATGTTCGTGGAGTTCTCGCGTCAGCAGGGGTTGTCGGAGGACGGGCGGTGCAAGGCGTTCTCGTCGGACGCGGACGGTACCGCGTGGGGCGAGGGTGCGGGGGTGGTGGTGCTGGAGCGGTTGTCGGATGCGCGGCGCAACGGTCATCCGGTTCTGGCGGTGCTGCGGGGGAGTGCGGTCAATCAGGACGGTGCGTCGAATGGGCTGACGGCTCCGAATGGTCCGTCGCAGCAGCGGGTGATCCGTCAGGCGCTGGCGAACGCGGGTCTGACGGGTGCGGACGTGGACGTGGTGGAGGCGCACGGTACCGGGACCAAGCTGGGTGATCCGATCGAGGCGCAGGCGTTGCTGGCGACGTACGGGCAGGAGCACACGGCCGAACAGCCGTTGTGGCTGGGCTCGTTGAAGTCGAACATCGGCCACAGCATGGCCGCTGCCGGTGTCGGCGGCGTCATCAAGATGGTGATGGCCCTGCGCAGGGGGACGTTGCCGCGTACGTTGCATGTGCAGGAGCCGACCGGTCATGTGGACTGGGAGTCGGGTGCGGTTTCCTTGTTGACGCAGGAGCGTTCCTGGCCGGAGCTGGAGCGTCCGCGCCGGGCCGCGGTTTCCTCGTTCGGTATTTCCGGCACGAACGCGCATCTGATTCTGGAGCAGGCACCAGTTGACGGGGACGGAGGCGGGGCTGCCCCCGTGGAGGGCCCGGTGCCGTGGGTGTTGTCGGCCCGGAGTGGTGCGGCGTTGCGTGAGCAGGCCGCCCGCCTGGCCGGTTTCGTCACCGACCGGCCGGAGCTGGACCCGGCCACGGTCGGTTCCGCGCTGGTGCACGCCCGTACCGCTTTCGATCACCGGGCGGTCGTCGTGGGCACCGACCGCGACGAACTCCTGCGGGCCGTGCAGGACCTCGCCGAATCCGATGCCCTCGTGGAAGGAGCCACGGCCTCGGGGCGGACGGTCTTTGTCTTCCCGGGGCAGGGTTCGCAGTGGATTGGTATGGCTGCGGGTCTGTATGCGGATTCTCCGGTGTTCCGGGCGCGGTTGGAGGAGTGTGCGCGGGCGCTGGAGCCGTTCGTGGAGTGGGATCTGCTGGAGGTGCTGCTCACGGAGGAGGGTGCCGGGCTTCTGGAGCGGGTGGATGTGGTGCAGCCGGCCTTGTGGGCGGTGATGGTGTCGCTTGCGGGGCTGTGGCAGTCGTTCGGGGTCGTTCCGGACGCGGTGGTGGGGCATTCGCAGGGTGAGATCGCGGCGGCGGTGGTGGCCGGGGCTCTGTCGTTGGAGGACGGGGCTTTGGTGGTGGCGTTGCGGAGCCGGGCGATTGTGGTGCTGGCGGGTCGGGGCGGGATGGTGTCGGTCGCGCTGGGTGCGGATCGGGTGCGTGAGTATCTGGGGCGGTGGTCGGGTGAGGTGGCGGTGGCCGCGGTCAATGGGCCGTCCTCGACGGTGGTCTCGGGCTCCTCCGGTGCTCTGGATGAGTTGGTGGGGGTTCTGGAGGTGGAGGGGGTGCGGTGCCGGCGGGTGCCGGTGGACTATGCCTCGCACTCCCCGCATGTGGAGGCGATCGAGGAGGAACTCGCCCGCATCCTGGCCCCGGTCACGCCTCGTACTCCGGTTGTTCCGCTGTACTCGACGGTGACCGGCGAGGTCGTGGACGGTGCGGGGCTGGACGGCGGGTACTGGTACCGCAATCTGCGCGGCACGGTGGAGTTCGAGAACGCGATCCGGTCCCTGCTCGCGGACGGGTTCACCGCGTTCGTGGAATGCAGCGCCCACCCGGTCCTGACGATCGGGCTCCAGGAGACGTTCGAGGCGGCCGACGCCTCACCCGCCGTCACCGCGATTCCGTCCCTGCGCCGTGACGAGGGCGGCATGGAACGCTTCCTGATCTCCCTCGGCCAGGCGTGGACGCACGGACTGGACGTCGACTGGGGACAGGTACTGCCCGAGGCGGGGCGCCTCGCGGCTCTGCCGACGTATGCCTTCCAGCGCAGTCGGTACTGGCTGGAGTCGGCAGGTCCGGTGGGTGGTGATGTTTCGGCGGCGGGTCTGGTCGCGGCCGGGCATTCGTTGCTGGGTGCGGTGGTGGAGTTGGCGGGTGCTGATGGTGTGGTGCTGTCGGGGCGGTTGTCCTTGCGGACGCATCCATGGCTGGCCGATCACGCGGTCGCGGGCACGGTCCTGCTGCCGGGCACCGCCTTCGTCGACCTCGCCCTCCACGCGGCCGACGAGACCGGCTGCGACACCCTCGAAGAGCTCACCATTCAGGCACCCCTCGTCCTGGCCGAAGGCACCGCCGTCCAGCTGCGGGTCGAGGTCGGTGAGCCGGGTGAGGCCGGCCGTCGCACCGTGGACATCCACTCCCGGCCCGACACCGAAGGCTCCTCGTGGACCTGCCACGCCTCCGGTGAAATCGGCACCGCCACGCCTACTACGACCCCGGATGGTGTGGGGGTGTGGCCTCCGGTGGGTGCGGTGCGGGTTGATTCGTCGGGGTTGTACGGGGCGTTGGCGGTGGCGGGTTATGAGTACGGGCCGGTGTTCCAGGGTGTGGAGGCGGTCTGG
>NZ_JBCEWQ010000194.1:0-15334 GCF_038448545.1 Streptomyces sp. CLV115 | reverse complement strand
GTCGGGGACGGGGCAAGTCGCGGACCGGCGCGGCGCGGCGGGGCGGGGAGCACGGTCGTCAGTCGGCACCCCGCTCCGGGCGGCCGGAGCGGGGACCGTACCGTGGAGGGGTGTACCGGTTCCTGCTGACCCCGCGATGGTGGGGGATCAACCTCTTCGTCGTGCTGGCCATCCCGTTCTGCGTGTTCATGGGCACCTGGCAGCTCGGCCGCTTCGAGGACCGCGTGCAGACGCACGACGCCGCCGAGAAGCAGCCCGCCCCCGGCACCCGGCCCGCCAAGCCGATCGACGAGCTGCTGCCCGTCGACACGGTGACCTCCGGCCGCCCCGCCATCGCCACCGGCCGGTACGCCGATCAGTTCCTGGTGCCCGGACGGAAGTTGGACGACAGGAGCGGCTTCTACGTCCTGGACATGCTCCGTACGGACAGCGGCAAGGCCCTGCCGGTGGTGCGCGGCTGGCTGCCCGGCAAGCCCGGCCGGACACCCGTGCCCGCCGCGCCGACCGGCAAGGTCACGGTGACCGGCGACCTGCAGGCGTCCGAGAACGCGGGCACCACGGGCGTCGAGACGAAGGGCGGGCTCCCCGACGGCCAGTTGGGCATGATCAGCGCCGCGTCGCTGATCAACCTCGTCCCGTACGACGTCTACGACGCATGGGTGACGCTCCAGGACGCACAGGCCGGCGAGCTGCGTCCCGTACCGGCCGCCGCGGCGCAGGGCACCGGACTCGACCTGAAGGCGTTCCAGAACCTCGGCTACACCGGCGAGTGGTTCGTCTTCGCCGGGTTCGTGCTCTTCATGTGGTTCCGGCTGGTCCGCCGCGAGGCCGAGGCGGCGCGCGACCTGCAACTGGGCCTGGTGGAGGAAGCGGCAGCCGCTCCTGAGACGGAGCCCGGCAAGGACGCTGTGAGTACGGGCACGGGCGCGGGTACCGGCGCCGCCTGAGTCGCGGACGAGGCGACGACACGGCGACACGAGCGACACGGGCGACAGGGGCGACAGGGGCGACAGGGGCGACAGGGGCACAGTGAGGGGCCCGCCGGATCGGTGATCGATCCGGCGAGCCCCTCACGTCATGTCTCGGTCCGTCGCGTCTCGTCCCGCCCCGCCCTGCTGCCTCGCCCCGCCCCGCTGCCGCGTCACGTCGCGGGGGCCAGCACCCCGGTCCGGTAGATCGTGCCCGAGCAGGCGTTGGAGATCTTCGTCTCGGCGACCGGCGCCCCGGGCTCCGGCGTGTGCATCACCGCGACGCTGCCGTCCTGCGTACTGCCGCCGTCCTCGCTGCCGAACTGCGTGTCCGTCTCCGACGTCCCGTCGCTGCTCCCCGTACCGGCACCGGCCGCCGCAGCGCCGCTCGCACCGCCCGTGTCGTCGGTCGGCGTCGGGCTCGGCGAGCCGCCGACGGTCGGGCAGGTGTCCTTCGGCACCCAGGCGAACTTCACCTCGTACGACATCGAAGGCTTCAGCAGCACCGTCCCCTGCTCCTGCGAGGGGTCGGGCAGTCCGGCCGCCGCATCGCCCGCGGTGTGCTGGACGACCGCGATCCGGGCCGGGTCGGCCGCGCCGATCGCCTGGAAGCCCACGCTGCCGCCGCTGCTCACCGAGCAGTCCGTGCCGGAGACGTTGGAGATCCGGAAGGTGCCGTAGACCGTGCCGTCGGCACCGGCCGCACCGGTCTCGGCCGAGGCGACGCCGAGCTGTCCCGGGTCGCAGGTCCGCATCGCGACCACCGCCGAGCCGGACGGGTCGGCGACCCCGCCGGACAGGTTGCCGTCGGAACCCTGGCCACGGCTGTCGGAGGGGCTGCTCGTGCTGGTGGGATGGTTCCGGCCGCCGTCGGCCTGCCCATCGGTGTTGCCGCTGCTGTTCTTCCCGCCGGACTGCGAGTCGGTGTCGGTTCCGCTGCCGCCCTGTGCCTGCTCACCGTGCCCGGCTATCGCGGGGTTGGCGGTGTCCGAACCGTCGGAGTTCGCGACATGGACGAAGGCGGGGACCGCGGTGCCGATGAGCAGTGCCGCGGCCGCCAGTCCCACGACGGCCTGGCGTCGCTTGGCGCGCCGGGCGGGAACCGCGCGCTGGAGATGATCGAGCGTGCCGTCGCCGGGCTCGATGTTCCGGACGGCGCCCTGCAGCATGCGGCGCAATGCGACCTCGTCGAAATCCGCGCCGTCACCGGCACCCGGGCCGGTACCCGGACCGCCGTCCCGCCCGGTCCCCGCGCCGAAGAGGCTGCTCAGACTGCCGAGCCCGGCAGTCTCGTCGGTCTCGGAAGCCCGGCCGGCCTCGGAAGCCCGGCCGGTCTCAAAAGCCCCGCCGACCCCATCAGCCCCGCCAGGGCCACCGGCCCTGTCGGCCCCGTCGGTCCCGTCGGCCCCAGCCGCCCCAGCCGTTCCAGGGTCGTGGTTCACAATTCCGTTTCCAGTCCGGTCATTCCGACGCTCACGCCGATGCTCCCGTTCGGGACCGTTCTCGCCCCCGGGGCCGTTCCCACGCTCGGGGCCCTTCTCACGCTCGGGACCGTTCGCGCCCTCGGGGCCCTTCTCACGCTCGGGACCGTTCGCGCCCTCGGGGCCGTTCTCGTGCTCGCGCCGGCTCATCCCTGTGCCTCCATCACGACGCGCAGCGCCGCGATCCCGCGGGAGCCGTAGGCCTTGACCGAGCCCAGGGATATCCCGAGCGTCTCGGCCACCTGGACCTCCGTCATGTCCGCGAAGTAACGCAGCACCAGCACCTCCCGCTGGCGCCGTTGCAGCCCCCGCATCGCCTTGATCAGCGCGTCCCGCTCCAGCTGGTCGTACGCGCCCTCCTCCGCGCTCGCCATGTCCGGCATGGGCTTGGAGAGCAGCTTCAGGCCGAGGATGCGGCGGCGCAGCGCGGAGCGCGAGAGGTTGACGACGGTCTGGCGCAGATACGCGAGCGTCTTCTCCGGGTCACGCACCCGGTTGCGCGCCGAGTGCACCCGGATGAACGCCTCCTGCACCACGTCCTCGCAGGAGGCGGTGTCGTCCAGGAGCAGGGCCGCGAGCCCGAGCAGCGAGCGGTAGTGGGCCCGATAGGTCTCGGTGAGATGGTCGACCGTGGTTCCGGCAGCCACGGCCTCCTCAGCGCCCTCGCGTTGCGCGGGCAGCCGTGCGGGGCGCGCAGCGGGCATGGGCGCAATCACCGGCATACCGCCGGGTGCGCGGGGCCGTCGGAGCGGACGCACCGAAGCGCCGCGCAAGGGGCCCACCACCGTGATATCGAGAACCTCTGCCACGCCAGTTGGACACGTTCCCCCCCATCAGGGTTGTACGCGCGCGGCACCGCGTTCGCCGTCGTGCGACATGCCCTCATACGTACCTGCACTTCCCCGAACACCCTGAATGCCCCGAATTTTTCGCCCCGCCGCGCCAGAGGTGACCGCATAGACGCGTAGTCCCCGGTCGGCGGTTGCAGCAGGCCGAAAGTCATCGTCGGATACCCCGACACCCCATCTCAAGAGGTTGAGACCTTCAACTTACTCACAGGACGTTCACAGAGAGGACAATTCGGGTTCGATCAGGACCTTGGGAACTCGGCGGCCACCGATTCGGCGATCTGCGCCACGTTCAGCGCCGCCCCCTTACGGAGATTGTCGCCGCAGACGAAGAGCTCCAGACCTCGGGGATCGTCCAGTGACCTGCGCACTCGTCCCACCCAGGTCGGATCGGTGCCCACGACGTCGGACGGCGTCGGAAAGTCTCCCGCCGCCGGGCTGTCGTAGAGCACCACGCCCGGTGCCGTCGCCAGGATCTCGTGGGCCCGGTCGACCTCGATCTCGTTCTCGAACCGGGCATGAACGGACATCGAGTGCGTCGCGATGACGGGTACGTACACACAGGTCGCCGCGACCCGCAGGCCCGGCAGGTCCAGAACCTTGCGGCACTCCTCGCGGATCGCCAGTTCCTCGGAGGACCAGCCGTCCCCGGCGTCGGTGCCTGCCCAGGGCACCACGTTGAGGGCGACCGGGGCGGCGAAGGGGCTGCCCTCGGTGTCCCCCAGGGCCCTGCGTACGTCTCCCGGCTTCGTGCCCAGTTCCGTACCGGCGACCAGCGACAGCTGTTCGCGGAGCGCCGCGACGCCGTCCCGGCCCACCCCGCTCACCGCCTGGTAGGAGGAGACGACCAGCTCCCGCACGCCGAACTCGGCGTGCAGTGCCCCGACCGCGACGATCAGCGCGAGCGTCGTGCAGTTGGGACTCGCGACGATGCCGCGTGGCCTGATCCGTACGGCGTGCGGATTGATCTCGGGCACGACCAGTGGCACGTCCGCGTCCAGCCGGAACGCGGCGGAGTCGTCGATGACGACCGCGCCCTTGGCCGCGGCGATCGGCGCCCACTGCGCGGACACCTCGTCGGGCACCAGGAACAGCGCCACGTCGACGTCGTCGAAGACGTCCTCGGTGAGCTGGAGGACCTCGCTCTCCTCGCCGCGCACGACCAGCTTGCGGCCGGCCGAGCGCGGCGAGGCGATCAGCTTCACCTCGCCCCAGACATCCGCGTGCTGCGAAAGGATCTGGAGCATGACACCGCCGATCGCCCCGGTCGCTCCGACGACCGCGAGCGAAGGGCGGCGCGCGGTCATCGGCCGGTGCCCCCGTAGACGACGGCCTCGTCGGAGTCGCTGTCGAGACCGAAGGCGGTGTGCACGGCGCGCACGGCCTCGATGACGTCGTCGGCGCGGGTGACCACCGAGATGCGGATCTCGGACGTCGAGATCAGCTCGATGTTCACACCGGCGTCCGACAGCGCCTCGAAGAAGCCCGCCGTGACACCCGGGTTGGTCTTCATGCCGGCGCCGACCAGGGAGATCTTCGCGATCTGGTCGTCGTAGCGCAGCGACTCGAAGCCGATGGTGCCGCGGTTGCGCTCCAGGGCGTCGATGGCCTTGCGGCCCTCGGCCTTCGGCAGCGTGAACGAGATGTCGGTCAGACCGGTCGACGCGGCGGAGACGTTCTGCACCACCATGTCGATGTTGATCTCCGCGTTCGCGATGGTGCGGAAGATCGCGGCGGCCTCGCCCGGCTTGTCGGGAACGCCGACGACGGTGATCTTGGCCTCGGAGACGTCATGGGCGACTCCGGAGATGATCGCGTGCTCCACCTTCTGGTCCCCTTGCGGCTCGTTGCTGACCCAGGTTCCGCGCAGTCCGGAGAAGGACGAGCGGACGTGGATCGGAATGTTGTAGCGGCGTGCGTACTCCACGCACCGGTGCAGCAGCACCTTGGAGCCGGACGCGGCCAGCTCCAGCATGTCCTCGAAGGAGATCCAGTCGATCTTCCGGGCCTTCTTCACGACCCGCGGGTCGGCGGTGAAGACACCGTCCACATCGGTGTAGATCTCACAGACCTCGGCGTCCAGCGCGGCCGCGAGCGCGACGGCGGTGGTGTCGGACCCGCCGCGGCCGAGGGTGGTGATGTCCTTCTTGTCCTGGGACACACCCTGGAACCCCGCGACGATCGCGATGTTCCCCTCGTCCAGCGCCGTACGGATACGGCCCGGCGTCACATCGATGATGCGCGCTTTGTTGTGGACCGAGTCGGTGATGACGCCTGCCTGGCTACCGGTGAACGACTGGGCCTCGTGGCCCAGGTTTTTGATCGCCATCGCCAGCAGGGCCATGGAGATCCGCTCTCCGGCGGTCAGCAGCATGTCGAACTCACGCCCGGCAGGGATCGGGGATACCTGCTCGGCGAGATCGATCAACTCGTCCGTCGTGTCGCCCATCGCTGACACCACGACAACCACCTGGTTGCCGTTCTTCTTGGCATCGACGATTCGCTTGGCGACGCGCTTGATGCCCTCGGCATCGGCTACGGAGGAGCCTCCGTACTTCTGCACGACAAGGCCCACGTGCGCTCCTCGCTCAGTCCATTACTGCGGTCGGCTCAGTTTAACGAGCAGTCCGGAATCGACCCGCTGATACCACATGGTGAGATGTCCCGCTCAGAACGTGATCATCGGCGTGTCGCTCCGGACCGCTCGTACAGGTGTGCTGCCCGCCGAACCGGCTCGCATGCCGTATGTGGCCCAGCCCACACACCTGGCGGCCCGGCTCCACGATTCACCGGCCCCGCACCTCTAGCGTGAACCGGAACCCGACCATCCGCCCACCGGAGGCCCGCCATGCGCAAGCCGCTGCGCGCACTGCCCCTGCTCCTGGCCCTCGCCGCGCTCCCCCTGACCGCGTCCCCCGCCCATGCGGGCACCACCTGCTTCGCCACCCATGCCGACGCCCCGATCTACGCGGGAGCCAACCCTGTCCCGACACCGTCCGACATCGTCGGCTACCTGGACCCGGGCATCCCGGTGAACGCCACCCGCCAGGGCGCGGACGAGCCGTGGCGCGTATCGCGCACGGACAACGGCGCACCGCTGGGCTTCATGCACGACGGCGACCTGCGGTGCGACGGGGGCTGAGCAGCCGCCCGCGCTACTGCACCGGCCGCAGCCCCAGAGGGCCCGCGATCTCCTCGGCCATCACCCGGCCGGCCTCCTCGGCGAGGTCGTCGTCGAGGGTTTCCGTGTCGGTGTCCAGGCCGTCCAGCTCCTGGAGGGGCTGGTTGAGCCGGATGTGGGCGATCAGGGACTGGAGGGCGCGCAGGGTGGCGGAGGCGGTGGAGCCCCAGTTGGAGAAGTAGGAGAACTGCCACCACCACAGGGCCTCGGTGGTGCGGTCCTCCTCGTAGTGGGCCAGGCCGTGGCGCAGGTCGGTGACCAGGTCGGCCAGGTCGTCGGAGATCCGGGCCGGGACCGGGGCCTTGCGGGGCTCGTACGGGTCGAAGACCTCGGAGTAGACGTCGATCGGCTCCAGCAGGGCGGCGAACCGCTCGCGCAGCCCGTCGGCGTCCGGCTCCGCGCCCAGGTCCGGCTCGTAGCGCTCGTCGGGGACGATGTCCTCGTACGCGCCGAGCCGGCCGCCCGCCAGCAGGAGCTGGGAGACCTGGAGCAGCAGGACGGGGACGGCCTCCTCGGGCTCCTCGACCTTGGACACCTCGGTGACCGCGACGATGAACGTCTTGATCTGGTCGGCGATCTGGACGGCGAAGTCGTCCGGGTCCTGCGTGACGGAGTTCAGCGTGGCGTCAGACATCGAGGGGACCTCCCGTGGGCACGGTCGCGAACGGTGAGTAGAACATAGCGTCGCTGAACGTAAAGCCGCCGTGAGTCGCGGGAACGGTCCTCGAAACGGTCACGGGAAGAACATCGGAAGTCGTAAAGGCATCACACATCGGGCAGGCGCCCCGCGTCAGGCCGGCATCACACATCGAGCAGACGCCTCCCCTCGAAGGCGCGGCCCAGGGTGACCTCGTCCGCGTACTCCAGGTCGCCGCCGACCGGCAGGCCGCTGGCCAGTCTGGTGACCCGCAGGCCCATCGGCTTGACCATCCGCGCCAGGTACGTCGCGGTGGCCTCGCCCTCCAGGTTGGGGTCGGTCGCCAGGATCAGTTCCGTGATCGAACCGTCGGCGAGGCGGGCGAGCAGCTCACGGATGCGCAGATCGTCCGGGCCGACGCCCTCGATCGGACTGATCGCGCCGCCGAGCACGTGGTACCGGCCCCGGAACTCACGGGTCCGCTCGATCGCGACGACGTCCTTGGGCTCCTCGACCACACAGATCACCGAGGGGTCGCGGCGCGTGTCCCGGCAGATGTTGCACTGCTCCTGCTGGGCGACGTTGCCGCAGACCGAACAGAACCGGACCTTGTCCTTGACCTCCAGGAGGGCGTGGGCGAGGCGCCGCACATCGGTGGGCTCGGCCTGCAGGATGTGGAAGGCGATCCGCTGCGCGCTCTTGGGACCGACGCCGGGCAGCCTGCCCAACTCGTCGATGAGGTCCTGAACCACGCCTTCGTACAACGGGAACGCCTTCCTTTCCTGTCCTGGGGGAGCCGAGCCGGAGGATTCAGCGGGTCAGAAGGGGAGGCCGGGCATGCCGCCCAGGCCCTGGGCCAGCGGGCCCAGCTTCTGCTGCTGGAGCTGCTGCGCGTTCTCGTTCGCGGCCTGGACCGCGGCGACGACGAGGTCCGCGAGCGTCTCGGTGTCCTCCGGGTCGACCGCCTTCGGATCGATCACCAGATTGCGGAGCTCGCCGGAACCGGTCACGGTCGCCTTCACGAGACCGCCACCCGCCTGACCCTCGACCTCGGTCCTGGCCAGTTCCTCCTGGGCCGCGGCGAGGTCCTGCTGCATCTTCTGGGCCTGCTGCAGCAGTTGCTGCATATTGGGCTGACCACCACCGGGAATCACGGTCACTCCTGGCAATTCGACGACAAAATGTTTCGGTACGCCGAGCCTACGTGGTCACCGGGCAGCTCGCCCCACCCACTGGTGCGCAACTCTTTCGAGTGAGTTTCAGGCAGCCCTTGCCGGCCTCCTATACCTGATCACAGGCTCCGCGCACCCGGGAATACCGCGTTTTCTACTCCACGGCCCACCATTCGGCGGTAGGAAGGGCGTGCACATAGGTCACACAGGCGCACCGGCCGTCACGCAAGGTTACCCACGCGGGACTGTCGGCCACTCCGGAGAGCAGTGAGCACCCCGCCGTCGAAACCCGTCGCCGTTTCAGGCATCGCTACGCAGAATGCAGAGGAGTACCCGGTGAGCCAGCCGGAGATGCAGCCCGAAGGGCCGCCCCGCAACGAGCCCGGCCCGGCCGGCTCGGCCGGTTCCTCCGGTTCGGGCTCCGGCGCACGCGGCCGGGATACCCGGGGCGGGGGCGGCCGGGGCGGGGACCTGACCGGTACGCCGTTCCCGCTCGGCGACTGGGGCGAACCCGCCGACCGCCTCGACGAGCTGTACCGCTGGGTCGAGACCGACGCGCTGCGCACCGCCGACTGGTACATGAACGACCGGGTGCGCAAGCGCCGCGGCGCCAGGGTGCTACGGATCGGCACCGCGATCGGAACGGTCGCGGGCACCGCGCTGCCGTTGCTCGATCTGACCGGGGCGCTGCCCGGGGCGGCGGGCTGGGGCTATCTGTCGCTGCTGCTGGGCGCCTCGTGCATGGCGTGCGACCGGTACTTCGGCCTCACCTCCGGCTGGATAAGGAATCTCGCCACCGCCCAGGCCGTGCAGCGGCGCCTCCAGGTGCTGCAGTTCGACTGGGCGTCGGAGTGCGTACGGGAGGTGCTCGGTCCGACCGAGGGGACGGCCAGCGAGGCGGCCGAGCGGTGCCTGGGAGTGCTGCGGCGGTTCTCGGAGGACGTCACGGAGCTGGTGCGCACCGAGACCGCTGACTGGATGGTGGAGTTCCGGGCCGGGCCCGCACCGATGGGGATGCAGGCGCTGTCCTCGGGCACCGGGAACAGCGGGCGTTCGGATCAGGGGGTGCTGTCGGGGCGGTTCCCGCTCCAGACGATGACCCGGCCGAACATGCCGCGCCAGCGCCCGCCGGAGTCGCCTCGATGACCCCGCGACGACCGCCGCGATGACCCCGGCGGATCACGACGGATCACGATCTCCCCGGCGGATCGCGGCGGACCGTGGCGGATCACAACGGATCACGGTCGGTCGGGCAGGGCAAGGGCCGGCCCCGGGGCCTCAGCTGAAGATGATCATTGAGCCCTGGGCGAGGCTGCGGGTGGCCGCCGCGTGCAGGCCCAGCCAGACGTGCCGCTCGCGGGCGAACGGACTGTGGTCGTACGGGATCGGCGCCGCCGGCTCCTCAAGGGAGGTCGGTGCGGCGGGCGGCAGCGGTGCGGGCGGCGGGTTCGCCGGGTCGATGCCGATGGACGGGGCGACGTACTCCAGCTCCCGCAGCAGCCCGTGCGAGGAGCCGAGCGGGCCGCCGCCTGCCAGCAGGTCGTCGTTGGAGAGCGGGGCGGCGAAGTCCAGCGGGACGTACGCCCCGGCGTGGTCGTAGTGCCAGACCAGGTGGGACTGCTGGGCCGTCGCCTCGAACATCTCCAGCAACTGCTCGTAGTCCCCGCCCAGTTCCCCGACCGGTGTGACGGCCAGTCCGCTGAGCTGGAGCAGGAAGGCGCGGCGCAGGAAGTGCAGGGCGTCGTAGTCGAAGCCCGCGATCGGGGCGACGTCGCCCGTCAGGCCCGGCATGTAGGCGTACACGGGCACGGGCGGCAGTCCGGCCTCGCCCAACGCCTTGTCGTAGACGGCAATTTCTTCGGCGAACGGATTGTCGGGGCTGTGACACAGCACATCGACGAGGGGGACCAGCCACAGGTCACAGGCCACGAAGTCTCGCTCTCCCCTGGGTGCGCATGGAACGTGTGGAACGTTCGGGATGGTCGGGACAGCGTAATGCGGTGGTCGCGTTGCGCACAGTGGCCGGTACCGAAGAGGGGGCGGGGCGGGCTACGCCCCCGGCGCTCCGGGCTCCGGTTCCTGTCCGCCGCGCCCCGGATGTTCGATCTCGCCGGCCGCGAGCCGGTCCGCCCAGTTCAGCGCGTGGGAGCTGTAGTCGTCCAGCACCGTGCGCACCGCGTCGTGGTCGCCGAGGGTGACCGCCGCGACCAGATCCGGATGGCCGTGCCAGAGCCAGTCCCGGGCCCGCGCGTCGTGGCGCAGGTACGGCACCGCGAACACCCAGGCCTGGACGCGCAGTCGG
This sequence comes from Streptomyces sp. CLV115, assembly GCF_038448545.1. Taxonomy (NCBI): domain Bacteria; kingdom Bacillati; phylum Actinomycetota; class Actinomycetes; order Kitasatosporales; family Streptomycetaceae; genus Streptomyces; species Streptomyces sp. CLV115. The sequence goes on along the minus strand of NZ_JBCEWQ010000194.1, from coordinate 4,745 downwards.
TGCAGGAAGTCGTTGATGTAGGCGTTGCCCACCAGGGTGCCCAGCTCGCGCCAGAACCGCAGGTCGTAGCCGATGAGGATGTCGAGGTCGCCGCCGAGCGCCGCGCGTGCGGCCTCCTGGGCCCTGCGGCGCACGGGGACCAGACAGTCGCGGTACCCCGTCAGCTGCGCGGTCGAGAGCGCGGGGCCGAAGAAGATGCCGCGGACGACTCCGTCGATGACCAGGCTGCGGGCCTCGACCAGCGACCGGTAGTCGGCGACGGTGAATTCCCTTACCCGGAAGCCCCGGTGCTGGTCGGATTCCAGCAGTCCCTGCGCGGAGAGGTCGAAGAGCGCCTCGCGCACCGGGGTCGCCGATACGCCGTACTGTTCGGCGATCTGCTTGACCGTGAATTCCCGGCCCGGTTGCAGACGCCCGGCAAGCACTTCGTCACGCAGCGCGTCCGCGATCTGCTGCCGCAGCGTACTGCGGGTCACAGCTCCGCTCGCGCCCATGGCGCCCCTCCCCGTTTTTCGCTTCCGGTCACCTTAAGCCAGGGCCGCTGTGCCCGGATCCGGGCAGGGGGAGGGGCGTCGTACCGCGGGTGCCTGTCAGGCGGCCCGCGGCATCCGGGTCACGCTGTGTGCTCGTCCGCGACCGAGAGCGCCGCGTCGAGGGCCGCGAGGCCTTCCTTGGCCTCGGCCTCGGTGATGTTGCAGGCGGGGACGGCGTGTGTGCGGTTCATGTTGATGAAGGGCCACAGGCCGTTCTTCTTGGCCGCGGCGCCGAAGGCCGCCATCGGCGCGTTGGCCTCGCCCGTCGCGTTGTACGGGACCAGCGGCTCGCGGGTCTCCTTGTTGCGGACCAGGTCCAGCGCCCAGAACGCGCCGAGGCCGCGGACCTCGCCGACCGACGGGTGGCGCTCGGCGAGCTCGCGCAGGCCGGGGCCGAGGACCGTCTCACCGATGTGCGCGGCGTTCTCGATGACCTTCTCGTCCTCCATCACGTGGATGGTGGCGACGGCGGCGGCACAGGCCAGCGGGTGACCGGAGTACGTGAGTCCGCCCGGGTAGGCGCGGGTCTCGAAGGTCGCGGCGATCTCGGCGGAGATCGCGACTCCGCCGAGCGGCACGTAACCGGAGTTGACGCCCTTGGCGAAGGTCATCAGGTCCGGCACCACGTCGAAGTGGTCGGCGGCGAACCACTTGCCGGTGCGGCCGAAGCCGGCCATGACCTCGTCGAGGACGAAGACGATGCCGTACCGGTCGCAGATCTCGCGGACGCCCGCGAGGTAGCCGGGCGGCGGCGTCATGATGCCCGCGGTGCCGGGGATGGTCTCCAGGATGATCGCGGCGATCGTGCCGGGGCCCTCGAAGGCGAGGGTGTCCTCCAGGTGCTGGAGTGCGCGGGCGCACTCCTCGGCCTCGGTCCCGGCGTGGAACGGCGAGCGGTAGAGGAACGGCGCCCAGAAGCGGACGACGCCCGCCGAGCCGTTGTCGGACGGCCAGCGGCGCGGGTCACCGGTCAGATTGATCGCGGTGGAGGTGGCGCCGTGGTACGAGCGGTAGGCGGAGAGCACCTTCGTACGGCCGGTGTGCAGCCGGGCCATCCGGACGGCGTTCTCGACGGCCTCGGCCCCGCCGTTGGTGAAGAAGATCTTGTCCAGGTCGCCGGGGGTGCGCTCGGCGATGAGGCGTGCGGCCTCGGAGCGCGCCTCGATCGCGAACGCGGGTGCGAAGGTGGCGAGTTTGCCGGCCTGCTCCTGGATCGCGGCGACGACGGTGGGGTGCTGGTAGCCGATGTTGGTGTAGACGAGGCCGCTGGTGAAGTCCAGGTAGCGGTTGCCGTCGTAGTCCCAGAAGTACGCCCCCTCGGCGCCGGCGACGGCGAGCGGGTCGATCAGGCCCTGGGCGGACCAGGAGTGGAACACGTGCGCGCGGTCGGCGGCCTTCACGGCCGCGCCGGCAGCGGGGTCGACATGCGGGGCATGCGGGGCATGAGGGGTCATGCGGCGAGCGTAGGGCGTGCCGGGAGCCGCCCGACATGGCCACCTTGTATGGCATGGGGCGCTCCGCTGGGCAGGGTGTCGGGTCGTCGCGGACGGCGTCGAATCACGGATCGGCGCGGTTCGCCGCACGGCTCGGCCTGCCGGAATCGATTGGTAATATGTTGCCATATTGACAGCATGTTGGCATGCTCTCGGTGGTCGCTCGTGGCCGTCGCCGAAGAGCGGGGCCGACGGGACAGTTCCACCGAGGAGGCGCCATGACCGACACCCGCGGGACCATTCACCTGGCCGTGTACGACACCCTCGCCGACTGGGAGACGGGGCACACCACCGCCCATCTCGCGCAGGCCGGCTTCACCGTGCGGACGGTCGGCCCCACCACCGGCCCCGTCACCACCATGGGCGGGCTGCGCGTCCTGCCCGACCTCCCGCTCGCGGACCTGCGCCCCGAGGACAGCGCGCTCCTGGTGCTCCCCGGCGCCGGGCTCTGGGACGCCGGTGACACGCTCGCCCCCTTCGCCCGTGCGGCGCGCGGCTTCCTGGACGCCGGGGTGCCGGTCGCCGCGATCTGCGGTGCGACGGCGGGCCTGGCCCGCGAGGGCCTGCTCGACGACCGCGCACACACGAGCGCGGTCTCCTTCTACCTCGCGGCCACGGGCTACGGGGGCGGCGACCGCTACGTCGACGCGGACGCGGTGACGGACGGCGACCTCATCACGGCCGGGCCGACCGAACCGGTCGCGTTCGCCCGCGAGGTCTTCGCGCGGCTCGGGGTGTACGAGGGCGAGAGGCTCGACGCCTGGTACCGGCTGTTCCACGACTCGGACCTGGCCGCCTACGAGATCCTGAACGCCGGCTCATGAGCCGGGAACCCGCGAACCGGCACCCCGCCGCCCAGGACCCCGCGAACCGGGCCCCCGCCGGTCCGGAACCCGCGAGCGACAAGGAGCTGCTGAGCCGCACCGCGCTCGGCGTCTTCCGGCTCAGTGGCCAATTCCTCTCCGTCTCGGAGCAATTGGCCAGGCCCGCCGGGCTCACCGCCTCCTGGTGGCAGGTCCTCGGGGCCGTTCTCCGCGAGGACCTGCCCGTCTCCGGGATCGCCCGCGTCATGGGCATGACCCGGCAGGGCGTGCAGCGCGTAGCCGACCTGCTGGTCGGCAAGGGCCTCGCCGAGTACGTACCCAACCCCGCCCACCGTCGCGCCAAACTGCTGCGCCCCACCGACGAGGGACGCGCCGCGGTCCGGCGCATCGATCCCGGCCACGCCGCGCTCGCCGCCCGGCTCGCCGCCGAGCTGGGCGAGGAACAATTCGCCGAGACCGTAAGGGTGCTGGATCAGCTGGCCGCCGCCATGGACGCTGTCGCCGAGACGTAGACGCACCCCCGCCGCCCGGCGGATCTGCCCTCCCGGGACAGGTCCGCCGCGCGTTCCCGGCCGAAGCCCGCAACCGGCCCCGCCGCATGCTGCGTGGATCCCTATGATCGAGCGAGCCACGCCAGGCATCGCTCAGTTCGAACCCCGGGGAAGGACGTTCAGCGCCATGCAGAGCCTGACGCCACAGGATCCGCGTGCCATCGGCGCGTACCGGCTGCTGGGCCGTGTCGGCACCGGCGGCATGGGCCAGGTCTACCTGGCCCGGTCCGACCGCGGCCGCACCGTAGCGATCAAGCTGGTACGGGGCGAACTCGCCGAGCAGCAGGAGTTCCGCGACCGCTTCCGCCACGAAGTACGGGCCGCCCGCCAGGTCGGATCCGCCTGGACCGCCCCCGTGCTGGACGCCGACACCGAGGCCGCCGTGCCCTGGGTCGCCACCGGTTACGTCGCCGGGCCCTCCCTCCAGGCCACCGTCACCGGCCCGCGCACCCCCGTGGGGGTGGCGTCCGGGGCGTACGGTCCCCTCCCCGAGCGTTCGGTCCACATCCTGGGCTCCGGTCTCACCCACGCCCTCCAGGCGATCCACGCCGCCGGGCTCGTCCACCGCGACCTCAAACCCTCCAACATCCTGCTGACGATCGACGGGCCGCGCGTCATCGACTTCGGCATCGCGCGGGCGCTGCACACGGTCTCCGACGGCGGCGTCACCCGCACCGGGGCCCTGGTCGGTTCGCCCGGCTTCATGTCGCCCGAGCAGGTACGGGGCGAGCGGGTCACCCCGGCGTGCGACGTGTTCTGCCTCGGCTCGGTACTGGCGTACGCCTCGACCGGCCGGCTTCCGTTCGGGACGTCCGACAGCGGTGCGCACGCGCAGATGTTCCGGATCGCGCAGGAGGACCCGGACCTGACCGGTGTCCCCGTGGGCCTCGTGGAGTTGATCAGCGACTGCCTGCGGAAGGACCCGGCCGCCCGCCCGACGACGGACGAGCTCCTGGAGCGCCTGGCCGACGGCGACACGGCGGAACCCTGGCTCCCCGGCGCCCTCATAGCCCAGCTCGGCCGCCACGCGGTCGAGTTGCTGGACTCGGAGGATCCGCAGGACCCGGAGGACTACCCGATCGCCCCGGCGCAGGCGGCGCCCGTACCGGACCCGACTCCCCCGGCGCCCGCGACGGCCGCCACGACCGCCGTGCCCCCGGCGGCCACGCCCGCACACACGCCCGCGCCGGCACCCGGCTACGGCTACCCGTCGCACGCCGGCCCCTTCGGCGCCCAGCAGCCTCCCGCCGCCTACGGCTACCCGCAGCAGCCGTACCAGCCGCAGCAACACCAGCACCAGCAGCCCGGATTCGGCCCCACGCCCCCGTACGGCCCCTCCTACCC
>NZ_JBCEWQ010000193.1:0-15513 GCF_038448545.1 Streptomyces sp. CLV115 | reverse complement strand
GTGCGGGGGCGGGCGGACCGGCGCTCGGCGGGAGAGCGGTCCCCGTGCCTGCCACGGGGGTGGCGGGGGGACGGGGGATTCGGAGCGACCGAGGGCGCGCCGGCGGAATCAGGCGCGGCGACAGATGGCGCTCGCGACACGTCCCAGATCGACGTGGCGGCGCTCCACGAGCGCGACCGAGCGGTCGGCGAGGGGCCGGGGCTGCATGGTGCAGGAGCCTGCCAATTGGCCATGCGCCTGTCAACGATGGTCTCGCCCTGCGGACGAAGCGCGCCGTGGGCCTCGGGGCGGTCCTTGGGCCCCGCACCCCCGCCTCCCGGTGTGAGGCTCGCCACGAAACGCGCGTTCGGTCGGACTGCGCGCCGGGCCCTCGGCCGCCTCACCGAGCGCCACCATCCGGCCTGATGGGCTCCTCGGCCGAAATGGCCGGAACCCGACGGTAACCGGGCGCTGATCCGGGCGACCGCCGCCCCGTGGCCCGATCCGTATCCCGCCGCACTCGACGGATGATCACTCCCCGTGACCGTTCGACGTGCCCTTCGGGACACCCCCGGGAGCGCTTCCCCGGTGGTCCGGACCGGTATCTCGAATTCGGACCAGTGGTCGATCTCGCCTACACTCGGTGGCGTGCCTCGTGGTGATGGACGACTCAACCACGACCTGCTCCCCGGAGAGAAGGGCCCCCAGGACGCTTGCGGCGTCTTCGGTGTCTGGGCTCCGGGCGAAGAGGTCGCCAAGCTCACCTATTTCGGACTGTATGCCCTGCAGCACCGTGGACAGGAGTCCGCGGGCATCGCAGTGAGCAACGGGTCCCAGATCCTGGTCTTCAAGGACATGGGACTGGTCTCGCAGGTCTTCGACGAAACGTCTCTGGGATCCCTCCAGGGCCATATCGCGGTCGGTCATGCCCGCTACTCCACCACCGGTGCCTCGGTGTGGGAGAACGCGCAGCCGACGTTCCGTGCGACCGCGCACGGCTCGATCGCCCTGGGTCACAACGGCAACCTGGTCAATACGGCCAAGCTTGCCGAAATGGTCGCCGACCTTCCCCGCAAGGACGGCCGCGCCACCCAGGTCGCCGCGACGAACGACACCGATCTGGTGACCGCGCTGCTCGCCGGCCAGACCGATGAGGACGGCAAGCCGCTCACCATCGAGGAGGCCGCCGCCAAGGTGCTTCCCGATGTGCGGGGCGCCTTCTCCCTCGTCTTCATGGACGAGCACACCCTCTACGCCGCCCGTGACCCGCAGGGCATCCGCCCGCTGGTCCTCGGCCGGCTGGAGCGCGGCTGGGTGGTGGCCTCCGAGTCCGCCGCCCTGGACATCTGCGGCGCCAGCTTCGTGCGCGAGATCGAGCCGGGCGAGATGGTCGCCATCGACGAGAACGGCCTGCGCACCTCGCGATTCGCGGAAGCGAAGCCCAAGGGCTGCGTCTTCGAGTACGTCTACCTGGCCCGCCCCGACACCGACATCGCCGGGCGCAACGTCTACCTCTCCCGGGTGGAGATGGGCCGCAAGCTGGCTGCCGAGGCCCCCGTCGAGGCCGACCTGGTCATAGCGACACCGGAGTCCGGCACCCCCGCCGCCATCGGTTACGCGGAGGCCAGCGGCATCCCGTTCGGCGCCGGACTGGTGAAGAACGCCTATGTCGGCCGGACCTTCATCCAGCCCTCCCAGACCATTCGGCAGCTGGGCATCCGCCTCAAGCTGAACCCCCTCAAGGAAGTCATCAAGGGCAAGCGCCTGGTGGTCGTCGACGACTCGATCGTCCGCGGCAACACCCAGCGCGCACTGGTCCGGATGCTCCGCGAGGCCGGCGCTGCCGAGATCCACATCCGGATCTCCTCCCCGCCGGTGAAATGGCCCTGCTTCTTCGGCATCGACTTCGCGACCCGCGCCGAGCTGATCGCCAACGGCATGACCGTCGACGAGATCGCCACGTCGATGGGCGCCGACTCGCTCGCGTACATCTCGCTCGACGCGATGGTCGAGGCGACGACGATCGCCAAGCCGAACCTGTGCCGCGCCTGCTTCGACGGCGAGTACCCCATGGAGCTCCCGGACCCGGAGCTGCTCGGCAAGCAGCTGCTGGAGACCGAGCTGGCAGCAGGCCCTGCGGCGACCGCCGCGGCCGACGCACTGCGTCGTCCGTGACGGCCCAGCCGTACACCTCCGGCCACCAGCCCCGTATTTCCACACGAAAGATCCCAGGCAATGTCTGAGACAACAGGTGCTTCCTACGCGGCAGCGGGCGTCGACATCGAGGCCGGCGACCGTGCCGTCGAGCTGATGAAGGAGTGGGTGAAGAAGACGCAGCGCCCCGAGGTCGCGGGCCTCGGCGGCCTCGGCGGCTTCGCCGGACTCTTCGACGCCTCCGCCCTCAAGCGCTATGAGCGTCCGCTGCTCGCCTCCGCCACCGACGGCGTCGGCACCAAGGTCGACCTCGCCCGCAAGATGGGCGTGTACGACACCATCGGCCACGACCTCGTCGGCATGGTCGTCGACGACCTGGTCGTCTGCGGCGCCGAGCCGCTCTTCATGACCGACTACATCTGCGTCGGCAAGGTGCACCCCGAGCGTGTCGCGGCCATCGTGAAGGGCATCGCCGAAGGCTGCGTCCTCGCGGGCTGCGCCCTCGTCGGCGGCGAGACGGCCGAGCACCCCGGCCTGCTCGGCCCGGACGACTTCGACGTCGCCGGCGCCGGTACGGGCGTGGTCGAGGCCGACCGGCTGCTGGGCCCGGACCGTATCCGTAAGGGGGACGCCGTGATCGCCATGGCGTCGTCCGGTCTTCACTCCAACGGGTACTCGCTCGTCCGGCACGTGTTCTTCGACCGGGCCGGCTGGTCGCTGGACCGCCAGGTCGAGGAGTTCGGCCGCACGCTCGGCGAGGAACTCCTGGAGCCCACCAGGATCTACTCGCTGGACTGCCTGGCCCTCACCCGCACCACCGAGGTGCACGGCTTCAGCCACGTCACCGGCGGCGGCCTGGCCAACAACCTGGCCCGGGTCGTCCCGGACGACCTGCACGCCACGGTCGACCGCTCCACCTGGACCCCCGGCGCGGTCTTCGACCTGGTCGGCAAGGCCGGACAGGTCGAGCAGCTGGAGCTGGAGAAGACGCTGAACATGGGCGTCGGCATGATCGCGATCGTCCCGGCCGAATCCGTGGACGCGGCACTGACCACCCTGGCCGACCGCGGGATCGACTCCTGGGTCGCGGGCGAGATCACCGAGCGCGGGGCACACACCTCGGGCGCGGAGCTCGTCGGCGGGTACGCGCGATAGACACCAGGCGGGCACACCGGGACACCCCGATGGCCGCCGGCTGCCCGGCAGCCGGAAGTCCAGCACTTCCGGCTGCCGGGGAGAACCCTCGGAAGAACCGGATTCCGCACCGGCGGCCGGACCGTACCGGGACAGCACAGAACCCGGTCCGGGACAGGCCCGGACCGGGTTGATGTGTCAGCGCGAGGTCAAGCGCCGCGGCGCTGTGACGACGGACCGGACTTGTCGTCCTCGTCCTCGTCCTCGTCGTCGTTGTACAGATCCGCGTACTGTGCGTACGGGTCATCTTCCTCGTCGTCGTCCTCGAACGGCTCTGCGTTCGGTGGTTGACTCGAAGGCGATGCGCCCAGCTCATTGGCCAGACGCGACAGGTCAGTCCCGCCGCTGCTGTACTTCAGCTGGCGGGCGACCTTTGTCTGCTTGGCCTTTGCCCGGCCGCGCCCCATGGCTCGACCCCCTCGGTGACGGGGCTCGACGGCCCCAGAGTCTTGACACGCGTTCATGTTTCAGGACGGACTCTCGGCTGAGAGACCGTGCCCGTAGGGCTTTAACGGTACCTGCTTCCGCGACCATACGGTACGCCGCCCGCATCACGCGCCCCGGAAGAGGACCGGCGAGAAGCCCTGTCCTCGCTGGTCAACTGCGATTTTAACCTCTTCTTGGCATGCGACCCGCCGACCGGCGAGACAAGACTCCCGCCGGTCGGCGGGTCGGGGGTCACGGGCCGGTGCGGACGCGCGGTGACGCGTCCGCCACCGTCAGCGCCGGCGGGCTTCGGCCATCCGCTGCTCGGCGATCCGGTCGGCCGCGGCGGCCGGCGGGATGCCGTCGTCCTTCGCACGTGCGAATATGGCCAGCGTGGTGTCGAAGATCTTCGACGCCTTGGCCTTGCACCGGTCGAAGTCGAAGCCGTTCAGTTCGTCGGCGACCTGGATGACTCCGCCCGCGTTCACCACGTAGTCGGGTGCGTACAGGATCGAGCGGTCCGCGAGGTCCTTCTCGACGCCCGGGTGCGCGAGCTGGTTGTTGGCCGCGCCGCACACCACCTTGGCGGTGAGCACCGCGACGCTCTCGTCGTTCAGCGCACCACCGAGCGCGCACGGGGCGTAGATGTCGAGCCCCTCGGTGCGGATCAGCGCCTCGGTGTCCGCCGCGACGGCGACCCCGGGGTGCTTGTCGGTGATCCGGCGTACGGAATCCTCCCGCACATCCGTGATCACGACCTCCGCGCCGTCGGAGAGCAGATGCTCGACGAGGTAGTGGCCGACCTTGCCGACCCCGGCGACCCCCACTTTTCGGCCACGCAGCGTCGGGTCGCCCCAGACGTGCTGCGCAGAGGCCCGCATGCCCTGGAAGACGCCGAAGGCGGTGAGGACCGAGGAGTCGCCGGCGCCGCCGTTCTCGGGGGAGCGGCCGGTGGTCCAGCGGCACTCGCGGGCGACGACGTCCATGTCGGCGACATAGGTGCCGACGTCGCAGGCCGTCACGTACCGCCCGCCGAGCGAGGCCACGAACCGGCCGTAGGCCAGCAGCAGTTCCTCCGACTTGATCTGCTCGGGGTCGCCGATGACGACGGCCTTGCCGCCGCCGTGGTCGAGACCGGCCATGGCGTTCTTGTACGACATGCCGCGCGCGAGGTTCAGCGCGTCCGCGACGGCCTCCTTCTCGGAGGCGTACGGGTAGAAACGGGTGCCGCCGAGGGCCGGGCCCAGGGCGGTGGAGTGGATGGCGATGACAGCCTTGAGACCGCTGGCACGGTCCTGGCAGAGCACGACTTGTTCGTGGCCACCCTGCTCCGACTGGAACAGGGTGTGCAATACATCAACAGGCGCGCCGGTCACATGGGTCACTGTGGTGACTCCAAAGTACGAAGCGGCGAAGACCCTCCTGAAGGTGGGGTGGGCCGTGGACCGGCCGCGCGGCCGGTCCGACAGGGCAAGAGCGTAATTCCTACCTGGACGTAGATCTGTTCCACTGCCCCGGATCACCCCCCTGCGGAGTACGGGCGTGACACGATCTGCTCCATGTCGGTGGTGTCTTCGGTGCTCGTCCCTTACGCGTCCTACCTCCGGGTGTACGAGCCGCTGGCCGCCTTCCCGGAGCCCGAGCGCGCCCACTGGGCCCGGTACGCCGGGCGGGCCCGGATCCCCACCGCCCAGGACGAACTGAGACGCTCGCTCGCCGACTTGGCGGCCACCCCGCCGGTCGCGGTGCCGGTGCACGAGAGCGCGGACGCGTTCGTCGCCGAGGCCGACGGGGTGGTGTGCGTCTGCCCGTGGCGGACCAGGCTGCGCGGCTGGCTGGCGCTGGAGGAGCTGGCGGAGATGTTCCCCGCGCCGGTGCTCGACGCGGTGCTGCCGCCGGTGGTGCGCGGGCAGGCGGTCGCGGACCACGAGCGGTGGACGGAGCGGAATCCGGACGCCAGACCGTGGATCCGTACCTCGGTGTGGCAGGTGCCGGTGCGGTGGTTCGTGCTCTTCTCCGACGAGGAGCGGGAGTACGAGCCGGCGGGCGAGGACGGTGCGGCGCCCGTGCTGCGGTACCGGACGCCGATGGTGCAGGCCCGCCGCAGGCTGGCCCGGGCACTGAAGACGCTGCGGGACTCGGTGGACGAGGGTCCGCTGACCGAGGGGCTGGTGGACGTGGGGCGCTGGCTGGAGGAGTTCCACCCGCGGGCGCTGGTCGAGCTGGACTACGCGGGCCTGGTGCACGCGCTGCCCGCGAAGGAGCTCGCCGGGGACCGGTCGGCCGCCGATGTGGCCGAGGGCATCGCCGCGCTGCGGGCCGGCGACACCGAAGGGGCCGGTGAGGCCTACGGACGGCTGGCGGAGCGCTGGCGGGCCGTGAGAGATCGTCAGTTCGCGAACTGACCGCGCGGTTTCTGCGTCTGTCTCTCTGTGCCCTCTGTGACGTGTGAGAACAAAGAGGCGGAACGGTACTACCGAGGTCTTAGGACCTACGTCCCGAACCGGGCCTTTGCCTCAAGCGTGATGGATAGCACTAACGGGGCTCTTGCGCCCTTCCCTACTCCTCATGCCAAAATAGGACAAGGAGCCCGGGGAGGGCTCCGTCCGTCCAACTAAGGGCGGAATGCTCAGCATTGCACGCTATGGGGGGTCTGATGGCTCCTGATCGCTCTGTGACTGATCGTCACGGCGGAGTGACTGTCCGCTATGGCATGGTCCATCGGCTTCCGTCGCTGATGAACACCTGGGAGGGCAATTCCATCGGTTTGGCCGACGTGGCTGGACGGATGGTGTAGTTGTAGTGCCGAGGACAAGCCGTTCGTCCTATAACCGACTCGGCCCGCGTCCGCCATTTCGGGCAACGCGGGTCAAGGTGCAGAATTTAGAGGAAAGAACCGAGATGGTTCGGTTCTCCCGAGGAGGCCGCTCATGACCGCTCGCACCCCTGATGCCGAGCCGCTGCTGACCCCGGCTGAGGTTGCCACGATGTTCCGCGTGGACCCGAAGACGGTTACCCGTTGGGCCAAGGCAGGCAAGCTCACGTCCATCCGCACGCTCGGTGGACATCGCCGGTACCGCGAGGCAGAGGTCCGCGCACTGCTTGCGGGTATTCCGCAGCAGCGCAGCGAGGCCTGACACACCCCCTGTCGCCGCGCAACAACCGGGCTTCCGGGTCCCCCAACCCGTACAGGCCCACCCATAGCTCCAAATGACGGGCGCCCGCCCCAACGGGCGCCATACCTGTGCAATGCGGGTGCGTCGTTCGATCGCGCTGGACTCCGCCGGGTCCAGCGCGATCTTTTTTGTGCCCGCGACCCGTGCCCCGGGGCCGGGTCCGCAGGCGCCTTCCGGGCTCGCGGGAAACCGGGCGTCCGGTCGGGTCCGGCCGGGGTGCCGTGCGGGCTTGAGCGGGTCTGTGCGGGACTGTTCCGGACCGCCCGGGGAGGCCGGGGAGGCGTGGTTCACATGGTCCCCCGGAACTCCCGTCCGAGTGGTGCAATTGCACATATTAAATTCGCCAGTTGTAGGAAGGGAGTAAAGTCACCCCTTCTCAAAACTCCTTCGGTGACTCCCGTCACACTGTGCGAGTCTTGCCAAGTACGAGCCTGCCATCGTCGGGAAGCGGAAAGTCCCGCCATTGGTCACTCGTCGGTGGGACTTTCGTCCTGGGCCTCAGGAGCGCCCTCCTGGCGCTCCGTACGCGGGGTCGGCGGTTCGGGGGCGGAATCGCTCCGGCGGGCCGTCACGGGCTCCATGACGAGCCGCAGGAGCCGGTGGCAGACCGCACAGTGGCGGGTGAGATGGCGGCGGCCGGAAACGGCGGCCAGATGGGCGCGCAGGAGCGCGCGGGTCTCGTGCGTGGCGGACGTCGTCATACACGCCACCTCCCGGTGGACCGCCGCCCCGCGCCGGGAAATCAGGGGCGGCCTCTGCTGTCTGAGTACTCGTCGGCGGCCACCGGAGTCAAGACGCGCGAAAGCCCGGATCCAGAAGGATCCGGGCTTTCGTTACTGCGGTCCTGACGGGATTTGAACCCGCGGCCTCCACCTTGACAGGGTGGCGAGCACTCCAAACTGCTCCACAGGACCAGGTTTTCGCTGCCTTCCTTGCGGCTGGCTGCGAAGACAGACTGTACAGCAGGTCAGAGGGTGCGGTCGAACTCACCGAAGGTGGCGGCTCCGTCACAGCTCCGGAGGCCGCCCGTCCGGTGTCGTCTCACGGCGCCGCCGCGTCGATCGCCTTCACGATCCTCTTGTCGGAGACGGGGTAGGCCGTCCCCAGGGCGTGGGCGAAGTAGCTGACCCGGAGCTCCTCGATCATCCAGCGGATGTCCAGGACCTCCTGCGGCACGGGCCTGCCCTGCGGCAGCTGTTCGAGCAGCCAGGCGTACTCGTCCTGCATCTCGTGGACCTTCTCCATGCGCGTGGTGTCGCGCTGGACGGCCGTCGGCATCTGCTGGAGCCGGCGGTCCACGGCGACCAGATAGCGCATCAGGTCGGGCAGCCTGCGCAGCCCGGTCCTCGTGACGAAGTCCGGCGGCATCAGGGCCGCGAGCTGGTCCCGTGCGTCGGTGACGTTGTCGACCAGGACCAGGCTGTTGGTGGCCTTCAGCCGCCGCTCGCAGGCCTGCCAGGCGGCCAGCACCTGCTGGACCTGCTTGACCGTGTGCTCGGTCAGCGCGACGAGGTCGGCGCGCACCTTGTCGTACAGCTTCCGGAACGACTCCTCGTCCCAGGCCGGGCCGCCGTGCGCGACGATCAGCCGGTCGGCGGCCGCCGTCGCGCAGTCCTCGAAGAGGGCCTGGATGGAGCCGTGCGGATTGCGGGACAGGGCCAGCTTCTGCTGGTTCGTCAGCTTGTCGGAGGCGAACTTCGCCGGGTTCACCGGCACGTTCAGCATGATCAGCTTCCGGGTGCCGAGCCACATCGCCCGCTGCTGCTCGGCCTCGGTGTCGAAGAGCCGTACGGCGACGGTCCCGCCCTGGTCCACCAGCGCCGGGTACGCCTTGACCGGCTGGCCGGCCCGCCTGGTCTCGAAGACGCGGTTCAGCGTGCCGATCGTCCAGTCCGTGAGGCCCGAACGCTCGATGGACTCGCCCGTGGGGCCCGCGGTGGCCGCCGCGGCCTTGGAGAGGGCCTGGCGGGCCTTCGGACGCAGCTGGAGCTTCAGCGCCTCCAGGTCCTTGTCCTCGGCCACCTTGCGGCGCCGCTCGTCGACGATCCGGAAAGTGATCTTCAGGTGGTCCGGGACGCGGCTCAGGTCGAAGTCGTCGGCCGTGACCGGAACACCGACCATCCTCTGGAGCTCCCGGGCCAGCGTGAGGGGCAACGGCTCCTGGAGGGGGACCGCCCGGTCGAGGAACTTGTCCGCGTAGTTCGGCGCGGGGACGTAGTGCCGGCGGATCGGCTTGGGCAGCGAGCGGATCAGCTCGGTGACCACTTCCTCCCGCAGGCCGGGGATCTGCCAGTCGAAGCCCTCGGCGGTGACCTGGTTGAGCACCTGGAGCGGGATGTGGACGGTCACGCCGTCGGCGTCCGCACCGGGCTCGAACTGGTAGGTGACCTTGAACTTGAGCTTCCCCTGGCGCCAGGAGTCCGGGTAGTCGTCCTTGGTGACGGCCCCGGCCTTCTCGTTGATGAGCATCGAGCGCTCGAAGTCCAGCGCGTCCGGCTCGTCCCGGCGCTTGTGCTTCCACCAGGAGTCGAAGTGCGCCCCGGAGACCACGTGGTCGGGGATCCGCCGGTCGTAGAAGTCGAAGAGCGTCTCGTCGTCCACGAGGATGTCGCGACGCCGGGCGCGGTGCTCCAGCTCCTCGACCTCGCCGAGGAGCTTGCGGTTGTCGTGGAAGAACTGGTGGTGGGTCCGCCAGTCGCCCTCGACCAGGGCGTTGTGGATGAAGAGATCGCGGGAGGTCTCGGCGTCGATACGGCCGAAATTGATCTTGCGCTGGGCGACGATCGGCACCCCGTAGAGCGTGACCCGCTCGTACGCCATCACCGCCGCCTGGTCCTTCTCCCAGTGCGGCTCGCTGTAGGTGCGCTTCAGCAGATGCTGGGCCAGCGGCTCGATCCACTCCGGCTCGACCTTGGCGTTGACCCGCGCCCACAGCCGGGACGTCTCGACCAGCTCGGCCGACATCACGAACCGGGGCTGCTTCTTGAAGAGCGCCGAACCGGGGAAGATCGCGAACTTGGCGCTGCGGGCGCCCAGGTACTCGTTCTTCTCGGTGTCCTTCAGCCCGATGTGCGAGAGCAGCCCGGCCAGCAGCGAGGTGTGCACCGACTGCTCCGGTGCGTCCTCCTCGTTGAGGTTGATTCCCATCTGCTTGGCGACGGTGCGCAGCTGCGCGTAGATGTCCTGCCATTCGCGGATGCGCAGGAAGTTCAGATACTCCTGCTTGCACATCCGGCGGAAGCTGGACGAGCCGCGCTCCTTCTGCTGCTCGCGGATGTACCGCCACAGGTTCAGGAACGCCAGGAAGTCGGACGTCTCGTCCTTGAAGCGGGCGTGCTGCTGATCGGCCTGGGTCTGCTTCTCCGAGGGCCGCTCGCGCGGGTCCTGGATGGAGAGCGCGGAGGCGATGACCATGACCTCGCGGACACAGCCGTTGCGGTCGGCCTCGATGACCATGCGGGCCAGCCGCGGGTCGACGGGCAGCTGCGAGAGCTTGCGGCCGAGCTGCGTGAGCCGCTTTTTCGGATCCTTCTCCTCCGGGTCCAGCGCACCTAGCTCCTGGAGAAGCTGGACGCCGTCGCGGATGTTTCGGTGGTCCGGCGGATCGATGAAGGGGAACTTCTCGATGTCGCCCAGGCCGGCCGCGGTCATCTGGAGGATGACGGAGGCCAGGTTCGTACGGAGGATCTCCGGGTCGGTGAACTCCGGACGGGTCAGGAAGTCGTCCTCGGAGTACAGCCGGATGCAGATGCCGTCCGACGTACGGCCGCAGCGGCCCTTGCGCTGGTTGGCGCTGGCCTGCGAGATCCGCTCGATCGGCAGCCGCTGGACCTTGGTGCGGTGGCTGTAGCGGGAGATCCGGGCGTTGCCCGGGTCGATCACGTACTTGATGCCGGGCACGGTCAGCGAGGTCTCGGCGACATTGGTCGCCAGCACGATCCTGCGTCCCGTGTGGCGCTGGAAGACGCGGTGCTGTTCGGCGTGCGAGAGACGGGCGTAGAGCGGGAGCACCTCGGTGTGGCGCAGGTTCCGCTTGTTCAGCGCGTCCGCGGTGTCGCGGATCTCCCGCTCGCCGGAGAGGAAGACCAGGACGTCGCCGGGCCCGTCCGACTGGAGCTCGTCCACGGCGTCGCAGATCGCGGTGATCTGGTCGCGGTCGGAGTCGTCGGTGTCCTCTTCGAGGAGCGGGCGGTACCGCACCTCGACCGGGTACGTACGCCCGCTGACCTCGACGATCGGCGCCTCGCCGAAGTGGCGCGCGAACCGCTCGGGGTCGATCGTCGCCGAGGTGATGACGACCTTCAGGTCCGGGCGCTTCGGCAGCAGCCTGGCCAGATAGCCGAGCAGGAAGTCGATGTTCAGCGACCGCTCGTGGGCCTCGTCGATGATGATCGTGTCGTAGGCGCGCAGCTCGCGGTCCGTCTGGATCTCGGCGAGCAGGATGCCGTCCGTCATCAGCTTCAGATACGTCGCTTCGGGGTTCACCTGGTCGGTGAAGCGGACCTTCCAGCCGACCGCCTCGCCCAGCGGCGTCTTCAGCTCGTCCGCGACGCGCTCGGCGACCGTACGGGCGGCGATCCGGCGCGGCTGGGTGTGCCCGATCATGCCCCGGACCCCGCGCCCCAGCTCCATGCAGATCTTCGGGATCTGCGTGGTCTTGCCGGAGCCGGTCTCCCCGGCGACGATCACGACCTGGTGGTCGCGTATCGCCTCCAGGATCTCGTCCTTCTTCTGACTGACCGGGAGCTGTTCCGGGTACGTCAGAGCAGGCATCCGCCCGGCGCGCAGCGAGAGCCGCTCGGCGGCCTTTGCGGCCTCGGCGGCGATCTCGTCGAGCACGGACTGCCTGGCCTCGGGCTTACGGATGCGGCGCGCCCCTTCGAGACGGCGGCCGAGCCGGTGCGCATCGCGGAGCGAGATCTCTCCGAGCCGGTTCTGGAGATCAGCGAAGGAAGTAGACATACGGAGCCCAGGATCTCACCCGGGCCCGACGAACCGCGAACATATTTCGTGCGGTCCGGGTCACCACCCGGGCACCGCGCGGAGGCGCGGGATCACAGCACGTACCATTTCGGGCAGCTGACCACCCGTTGCCCCCGTCCGGAAAGGCCGGTCGCCGTGTCCCGTACGCAGTGGTGCTGCCTGATGGCGGTGCTCGCGGTGGTGCTGGGGCTGTTCTGCGGACCGGCGACGGCGGTGCCCGGCGGCGGCACCGCCCCCGCCGTGGTCGTGGCCGCGGTCACGGGTGCGGATGCCCCGGCCGACGCCGGCCGGGTGGTGGCGGCGGACGCCGACGGGCACCCGACGCCGGGATGCCGCAAGACCAGGAAGCCCGACGGCGAACCCGCGCTCCCGGGCCGGGCCCGTGCCGCGTACGACCAGGCCCCCGGCCTGGCCGGGTGGGGCCTGCCCGTCGCCACCGGGCCGGGACCGGTCCACCCGCCCGTGCGGCTGAACCTCCGCGCCCCCGCGCCAGCCGCTCCCACCCCCGTGGAACTCTCCGTGCTGAGGGTGTAGCCGGCCGCTCCGCCCGGCCACCCCTTCTCTCCCACATCACCAGCACGGAGTCCCGCATGCCCAAGTCCCCGTCCGCCCGGAAAACCACGCCCGCACGGAAGTCCTCGTCCAGGAAGCCGGTGCTCTACGGCGCCGGAGTCGTGCTCGCCGCCGCGCTGCTCGGCTACGTCTCCTACCAGGCCACCGCCCCCGACCACTCGAAGCCGTCCTCCTCCTCGGTCGCCGACGTCGCCGCCGACCCGGACGCCGGCGTCTATCCGGAGCTGGCGAAGCTCGCCCGCCGGGACGCCGGCGACAAGCTCGCGCAGGGCCGCGCCGACGCGCCCGTGGTCCTCATCGAGTACGCCGACTTCAAGTGCGGCTACTGCGGAAAGTTCGCCCGCGACACCGAGCCCGCCCTGGTCGAGAAGTACGTCGACAACGGCACCCTGCGCATCGAATGGCGCAACTTCCCGATCTTCGGCG
Source organism: Streptomyces sp. CLV115 (assembly GCF_038448545.1). Classification (NCBI taxonomy): domain Bacteria; kingdom Bacillati; phylum Actinomycetota; class Actinomycetes; order Kitasatosporales; family Streptomycetaceae; genus Streptomyces; species Streptomyces sp. CLV115. The sequence continues at coordinate 2,602 of NZ_JBCEWQ010000193.1, read as the reverse complement.
CCGAGTCCGAGGCCGCCGCCCGCGCCGCCTGGGCCGCCGGACAGCAGAACCGCTTCTGGCAGTTCCACGCCGCCGCGTACGCCGAGGGCGTCAAGGAGAAGGGGTTCGGCAAGGACCGGCTGAAGGCGCTCGCCCAGGAGGCCGGGGTCGCGGACCTCGACCGCTTCGCCCGCGACGCGGACAGCTCCGCCGCCTCGGCCGCCGTGAGCAAGGACCAGGAACAGGGGTACGGGATCGGTGCGACCTCCACCCCGTCGTTCCTGATCAACGGCCGCCCGATCGCGGGGGCCCAGCCCGCGGAGACCTTCACCCGGGCCATCGAGGCGGCGGCCGAGAAGGCCCGCAACACCGAGGACGCCAAGGGCGGCAAGAACGCCGAGGGTGCCGGGGACGCCGCGAAATGACCGCTGACATCGGATACTTCGCGGCCTTCCTCGGCGGGCTGCTCGCCCTGGTCAGCCCGTGCAGCGCCCTGCTGCTGCCCGCCTTCTTCGCCTACTCCATCGACTCCGCCTCGCGCCTGCTGGCCCGTACCGGCATCTTCTACGCCGGGCTGGCCACCACCCTGGTGCCGCTCGGTGCCGCGGGTTCGTTCGCCGGACGCCTCTTCTACCGGCACCGCGACGCGCTCGTCCTCGGCGCGGGCTGGCTGATCATCGCGCTCGGCGTCGCGCAGATCGTCGGCCTGGGCTTCGCCTCGCGCCGGATCGCCGCACTCAGCGGCCGGATCCGCCCGACCACCGCCCTGTCCGTCTACGCGCTGGGCGCCGTCTACGGACTGGCCGGCTTCTGCGCGGGCCCGATCCTCGGCAGCGTCCTCACCGTGGCGGCGGTCAGCGGCAGCCCGGTCTACGGCGGACTGCTGCTCGCGGTCTACGCCCTGGGCATGGCGGTCCCGCTCTTCCTGCTCGCACTGCTCTGGGAGCGCTTCGACCTGGGCCGCCGGGCCTGGCTGCGCGGCCGCACCTTCCGGCTCGGCCGCTTCGAACTGCACACCACGACCCTGCTGTCGGGGCTCTTCTTCATCGCGCTCGGCGCGCTGTTCCTCGTGTACGACGGGACGACGGCGCTGCCCGGACTGCTGAACGTGGACGATTCGTTCGCCGTGGAGCAGTGGGCCCAGCGCATCGGCGAGCACGTCCCGGACGTGATGGCACTGGTGGCCGTGGTCGCGGTGGTGCTGCTGGTTCTGGCGGTACGGGCGTGGCGCGGCCGGAACGGCGTGAACCGGGCGGACCGGGAAGAGGTCTGACACGGCGAAGGCCCCGTCCGGTGGACGGGGCCTTCGGGTGGTGGCTGGGGCCGGGATCGAACCGGCGACCTATCGCTTTTCAGGCGATCGCTCGTACCAACTGAGCTACCCAGCCACGCAGCTCATAAGGGCTGCAGCGGTCCTGACGGGATTTGAACCCGCGGCCTCCACCTTGACAGGGTGGCGAGCACTCCAAACTGCTCCACAGGACCAAGCAATGTGCGAGACAAGTCTCGCACACGTTAAAGCGTGCCCCCAACGGGATTCGAACCCGTGCTACCGCCTTGAAAGGGCGGCGTCCTGGGCCACTAGACGATGAGGGCTAAGGGCCCACCTGCGCGCTTTCCAGCGCGTCGGGGACGTGAGAAGCATATGGGATGGCGGCGGCTATCGCCAAAACGGTTTACCGCGAGCTCCCGGCAGGGGTGCGAGCCCCGCCGCGGGGACGCTCGTACGGCCCGTCCGGGCCGGGGCGTCCGGGCCGTCGGTACGGGACAATGGCGGGGTGCTGGAGATGACGCGCGAAGAGTTCGAAGAACTGGTCGCCGAGGCCCTGGACCGGATCCCGCCGGAGCTGACTCGGCTGATGGACAACGTCGCGGTGTTCGTCGAGGACGAGCCCGACCCGGGAGACCCGGAGCTGCTCGGGCTGTACGAGGGGACGCCGCTGACCGATCGCGGTGAGTGGTACGCGGGGGTGCTGCCGGACCGGATCACCATCTACCGGGGGCCGACCCTGCGGATGTGCGAGTCCCGCGAGGACGTGGTGGCGGAGACCGAGATCACGGTCGTCCATGAGATCGCCCACCACTTCGGCATCGACGACGCGAGGCTGCACGCGCTCGGCTACGGCTGAGGAAGCCCCCGGCGGTGAGTGCGGACTCGCCGGGGAAGGCGTGCGGGTGGTGTGCGGGACGGGAGCGGGGCGTGTCCCCGGTGGGGCGAGGGGAGTTGGGCACGGAGCCGCGCTTCTTCCGTGACTCCCGCTCCCGCTTCGACGCCCGTCCCCCTCTTCGTACCCCGGAGGTGCCTCCCGTGCGCCAGTTGTCCGTCCCTGTCCGATGGGCGGCCGTCATCGCCGCGACGGTCGCCACGTCCACCGGCTGCATGAGCATCGGCGACGACGGGGGAAAAGCGGCGCCGTCGCCGTCCCCCTCGCCCGAGCACGGGGGGAGCGCCGCCCGGCCGGACGGCGGCACGGTGGCGGGTACGGGCAGGGTCCGGACCGGTGGCGGAGGGGCCGAGGCGCACTCCGAGCGGGAGACCGCCGAGTCGCCCGGTCCGAGCGGCTCCGCCGGGTCCTCGGCCGACCCCGGTGGCGTACGTCCGGGCGGGGAGCAGGGGGAAGGG
>NZ_JBCEWQ010000192.1:0-15538 GCF_038448545.1 Streptomyces sp. CLV115 | reverse complement strand
CGCCCCCACCCGGCCCCTACGCCTCCGGCAGCCCCGGCAGCCCCGGTGCCCGCTTCGCCGGCGTCCCGGCCAGCGACTCCAGCGCGATCCGGATCGCCTCGTCCAACTGCGGATCCCGGCCCGCCACATGGTCCTGCGGTGTCACCACGACCTCGACATCGGGATCGACCCCGTGGTTCTCCACGCCCCAGCCGTAGCCCTCGAACCAGAACGCGAACTTCGGCTGGGTGACCGATGTCCCGTCCACCAGCCGGTACTTGCTGTCGATACCGACCACACCGCCCCAGGTCCGGGTGCCGACGACCGGCCCGATGCCCAGCGCCTTGATCGCGGCGTTCACGATGTCGCCGTCCGAGCCGGAGAACTCGTTGGCCACGGCGACCACGGGGCCGCGCGGCGCGTCCTGCGGGTAGCTGAACGGCCGCCTGCCGCGCGGCAGGTCCCAGCCGACGACGCGACGGGCGAGCTTCTCCACGATCAGCTGCGAGGTGTGGCCGCCGCGGTTCTCCCGGACGTCCACGACCAGCCCCTCGCGGGCCACTTCGATCCGCAGGTCGCGGTGGAGCTGCGCCCAGCCCGAGCCGACCATGTCGGGGACGTGGAGGTAGCCGAGGCGTCCGCCGGAGTGCTCGTGCACGTAGGCCCGCCGGTCGGCGACCCAGTCGTGGTAGCGCAGCGCCTCCTCGTCGGCGACCGGTACGACGACGACATGGCGGAGGTCGCCGCCGTCGACCGGCGAGACGGTCAGCTCGACCGGCTTGTCCGCCGAGCCGGTGAGCAGCGGTCCGGGCCCGGTCACCGGGTCGACCGGCCGGCCGTCGACGGCGACGATCGAGTCCCCGGCGCGCACCGCCACGCCGGGCGCGGCGAGCGGGGAGCGGGCGTCCGGGTCGGAGGTCTCGGACGGCAGGATCCGGTCGATCCGCCAACTGCCCTCGCCGGTACGGGAGATGTCGGCACCGAGCAGCCCCTGCCGGGACGAGTCGTCGCCCCAGCCGCCGGACGGCCTCACATAGGCGTGCGAGGTGCCGAGCTCCCCCTGCACCTCCCAGAGCAGGTCCATCAGGTCGTCGTGGGTGGCGACCCGCTCCAGCACCGGACGGTAGCGGTCCAGGACCCCGTCCCAGTCGAGGCCGCCCATGTCGGGGCGCCAGTAGTTGTCCCGCATGATGCGTCCGGCCTCTTCGTACATCTGACGCCATTCGGCGGCCGGTTCGAGGATCCGCCGGATCCGGGAGAGGTCGACGGTGATGCCGCCGTCGCTGCCGCCGTCGTCGTCATCGGCCGCGACATGGCTGTCGGACGGTACGGCACGCAGCTTGCCCCGGGTCTGCATGACGATCCGCTTGCCGTCGCCGCTGACCGCGAAGTCATCGACGCCGGTGGCGAGTTGCTCGCAGCGCAGCTTCTCCAGGTCGTACCGCTCCAGGACGGTCTCGGGCTGCCGGGCGTCGGGGGTGGGTCCGCTGGTGCCGAGCACCCCGGTCACCGGGTGGCTCAGCCACAGCAGTCCGTCCTTCGCGGCGCGCAGCGTGGAGTAGCTGGCGGCCTCGACGGGCAGCGGCACGATCCGGTCGGCGAGCCCTTCGAGGTCGATCCGGGTGACGGGCAGTGCCGTCGGGTTGTCCTGGTCGCCCTCGCCGCCGCTCTTCTCGATCGGGCGGCCGTGGCGCTGCGGCCCGAACGGGGAGGGCGTGGTGGCGGCGAGCGTCAGCAGGTGCGGACGGCAGGTGCCGATGAACGCCAGGTCGAAGACATGGGCGTCGTAGACCGGGTCGAAGGACCGCTCGGAGAGGAACGCCAGATGCTTGCCGTCGCCGGTGAACGCGGGGGCGAAGTCCCGGAAGCGCAGCGGGGTCGCCTCGGTGACCGACAGATCGGCGAGGTGTGCGAGCTTGAGTTGGCTGAGCGGCTCGGGCCCGGGGTGGGACCAGGCCAGCCAGGAGGAGTCGGGCGAGAAGACGAGGCCGGAGGCTTCGCCGTGCTCGCTGCGGTCCACCTCGTGGACCTCGCCGCTCTCCCGCTCGACGATCAGGATCCGCCCGTCGTGCGCGGCGACGGCGAACCGGCTGCCGTCGGGGGCCGGGGTCAGGTCGAGGACCCGGCCGATACGGCCTGCGGCGAGGCGGCGCGGTACGGCGCCGGGGGCGGTTCCGGTGGCGGGGGCGCACTCCAGGGCGTCGTCGCCCTCGGCGTCGGTGACCCAGACGACGTGCTGGTCGCCGTCGGCCTGGAAGGTGCGCGGCAGCCGCGCCCGTACGCCCGGTTCGACGGCGAGCGCGCGGGCCGGGCCGCCGCTGTGGGTGACCCAGTGGACGGCGCCGCGCGTCCCGACGGCGCTGCCGCGGCCGGTGCGGTCCGGGGAAGCGGCGTCGAGGTGGGCGGCGGCGTGCACGGGGTGCGGCTGGAGGTCGGCGCGCTGGCCGCCGAGCTTGACGTCGACGCGGCGGGGCCCGTCGCCCCCGAGGTCGTCCAGCAGCCAGAGTTCACCGGCCGAGGCGTAGGCGACGCGGGTGCCGTCGGTGGACGCGTGGCGGGCGTAGAAGCCGTCGATACCGGTGTGGCGGCGCAGGTCGGTGCCGTCGGGGAGCGAGGAGTAGACCGCGCCGACGCCTTCGTGGTCGCAGAGGAAGGCGACCCGCTCGCCCACCCACATCGGGCATTCGATGTTCCCGTCGAGGTCGGCGTGGAGCCGTACGAACTCCGCCGGGCCGTCCGCCGGGGATTCCCGCTGGATCCACAGCTTGCCCGCCGTGCCGCCCCGGTAGCGCTTCCAGGCGGCGGCCTCGCGCCCCATGGTGACCGAGAGCAGCAGGACCCGGCCGCCGGGCCCGTACGCGAGCGAGCCGACCGGCCCGTACGGCAGGGTCCGGGCGGGTCCGCCGTCGACCGGGAGGGCCCTGGCCCAGGTGCGCCGGAACGAGGCCTGCCCCTGGGCGCTGACGACCAGCACCTCGCCCTCGGGCGTCCAGCCGTGCACGGCGGTCCGTGCGTCACCCCAGTGGGTGAGCCGCTCGGCGGGGCCGCCGTCGGCAGGTGCGATGTGCACCTCGGGGGCGCCGTCCCGGGTGGTCGTCCAGGCGACCCGGGTTCCGTCGGGCGATATCCGGGGGCCGGCGACCGGTCGGTTGTCGGCGCAGACGCGCCAGGCTCGGCCGCCGTCCAGCGGCGCCAGCCAGACATCGTCCTCGGCGGTGAAGGCGATCGAATCGCCCTGGACATGGGGGTATCGGAGGTAGGCAGACTGCGTCACACCGGTCACCCTAGGTCGCGGTCCCGTTCCGCGTAAGCGGGTTGGCCGGAGTTCGACGGGCCGCCGGGGGCGGACCCGTTCACTTGCCCATGGGTGTCTCGGTCACCGTCACCGTGACGGTGACCACCGGCCCGGGGCCGCCGGCCGGCAGCGGGTCGACCACCGCGGTGGACGGGGCGGCGTCGCAGTTGCCGAGCACGTCCGCGCGGAAGACGGACTTCCCGCCCGTCTTCGCGGTCAGGTCCCCCCGCACGCACCGGCCGCCCAGCTCCTCGGTCACCTTGCCGGTGAGGGTGATGGGCTCGCCCTGTCCGGTCTTGCCGGTGCAGTCGACGTCCGCGATCCGGCGCACGGACGCCGAGGGCTGTGCGCCCCCGGCCCGGTCCCCGTCGACGCCGGCCGTGCAGTTCAGCCACTGCACGTCGATGCCGTTGCGTTCCAGTGCGCCGGTGCCGACCCGGTCGGTGGTCACGGCGATGGACGCGGAGTTCAGCCCGCCCTGGGGGTCACAGGCGGCAGCTCCCGCGACCGCCGCGACCACGAGTGCGGACGCGGCCAGAAAGCGCCGTTCTCTTCCCTGACCCCATGCCCTTGATGTCCCCATACGGGCAGCTTCCCACCGTTGTACCGCCCTGCGGTAGACGGCGTGCGGGGCCAGTGGGGGTGACACCGGAGCACGAGCGGGGGCTCACGACCAGCGGCCGGTGCGCCCCAGCAGCAGTGCGGTGGCCGCCGTGCCGGCCGTGGAGGTGCGCAGCACGCTCGCGCCGAGCCGGCAGGTCCGGGCGCCCGCCGCGGTGAAGGCCGCCAGTTCGTCCGGCGACACCCCGCCCTCGGGGCCGACGACGAGCACGATCTCGCCCTCGGCGGGGAGCGGGACGGTGGCCAGCGGCTCGCTGTCGTGCTCCCGGTCCTCGTGCAGGACGGCGGCGAAGTCCGCCGCGGCGACCAGGGCGGCCGCCTGCTTGGTGGTCATCGCGTCGGCCACCTCGGGGAAGCGCACCCGGCGGGACTGCTTGCCCGCCTCCCGGGCGGTGTTGCGCCATTTCGCCAGGGACTTGAGGCCGCGGTCGCCCTTCCACTGCGTGATGCAGCGCGCCGCCTGCCAGGGCACGATCGCGTCCACGCCGGTCTCCGTCATCGTCTCCACGGCGACCTCGCCCCGGTCGCCCTTGGGCAGGGCCTGGACGACGGTGATGCGGGGGGCGGGGCCGGGCTCCTCCAGGATCCCGGTCAGGCCGGTGACGACGAGCCGGTCCTTGCCCTCGGCGGCCGAGACGATCCCGTCCGCCCAGTGGCCGCGCCCGTCGGTGAGCACGACGGCCTCACCGGCGCGCAGCCGCTTGACCGACACGGCGTGCCGGCCCTCGGGCCCCTCCAGGACGAACTCGGGCCCGCCGGGGACCTGTTCGACGACGAAGACCGGTGCGGTCACTGCGTACTCCCTGTGCTCACTGCCGTCCGTGCGGCGTCCAGTTCTTCGGCGAGCAGCCTGACCAGCCGGCCGGCCGGCAGCTCACGTGCCATCCGGTGTCCCTGGCCCGCCCACAGCGCCATGCCCTGCGCGTCCCCGGCCTTCGCCGCCGCCTTGCGCAGCCCGGCGGTCAGATAGTGCACCTGCGGGTAGGCGGCGGGGGCGTACGGGCCGTGCTCGCGCATGAAGCGGTTGACCAGGCCGCGGGCGGGGCGGCCGGAGAACGCCCGGGTCAGGGCGGTCCGTACGAACAGCGGGTTGGTCAGCGCCTGCTTGTGCAGCAGGCTCGCCCCGGACTCGGGGCAGACGAGGAACGCCGTGCCGAGCTGTGCCGCCTCCGCGCCCGCGGCCAGCACTGCGGCGATCTGGGATCCGCGCATCAGCCCGCCGGTGGCGACGATCGGTATCTGCACGGTCTCGCGGACCTGGGACACCAGCGAGAGCAGCCCGATTCCGGCGCCGTCGGCCTGCGGGTCGTCGCGGTGGGTGGACTGGTGGCCGCCCGCCTCGACGCCCTGGACACAGACCGCGTCGGCGCCCGCCCACTGGGCGGCCTGGGCCTCCTCGGGTGTGGTGACCGTCACGACGGTGTACGTGCCGACGCCGGCGAACGCGTCGAGGGTGTCGCGGGTGGGGCAGCCGAAGGTGAACGAGACGGCCGGGACCGGGTCGTCCAGGAGTATGGCCAGCTTGGCGTCGTAGCCGTCGTCGCCGCTGGAGTCCGGGTCGCCGAGCGGGGTCTCGTACCAGGCGGCCTCGCCCGCGAGCTGGTGCCGGTACACCTCGACGGCGCTCGGGTCGGCGAGTCCCGGCTGCGGCATGAAGAGATTGACGCCGAAGGGCCGGCCGGTCAGCCCGCGCAGCTGTTTGATCTCGTTGTACATGCCGTCCGCCGTCTTGTACCCGGCGGCGAGGAAACCGAGCCCGCCCGCCTCCGAGACGGCCGCGACGAGCTGTGGACAGGACGTGCCCCCCGCCATCGGGGCCTGCACGATCGGATACCGGCAGAGATCGGTCAACGCGGATGACATGACCGCATCGTGTCACGTCCCGGGCCGCCCGGGACGCCCGGCCCGGGGTCCGCTTTGTACTCAAACGCCGGACGGGCCGGTACTCGAACGCCGGAGGGGCCCGCCGAGCGGGTCCGTCCGGCGTCCGGGAACGGCTTGCGGGGTCGGTCAGCGACCGTTGAAGGCGTCCTTCAGCCGGGAGAACAACCCCTGCTGGCCGGGCTGGAACTGACCGGTGGGCCGCTCCTCGCCCCGCATCTTCGCCAGGTCGCGCAGCAGTCGCTCCTGCTCCGGGTCCAGCTTCGTCGGGGTCATCACCTCGACGTGCACGATCAGGTCGCCGCGCCCGCCGCCCCGCAGATGCGTGATGCCGCGGCCGTGCAGCGGCACCGACTGGCCGGACTGGGTGCCCGGCCGGATGTCGACCTCCTCCAGACCGTCGAGCGTCTCCAGCGGCACCTTGGTGCCCAGCGCGCCCGCCGTCATGGGGATGGTGACCGTGCAGTGCAGGTCGTCGCCGCGACGCTGGAACACCGCGTGCGAGAGCTCGTGGATCTCCACGTACAGATCGCCGGCCGGGCCGCCGCCGGGGCCGACCTCGCCCTCGCCCGCGAGCTGGATGCGGGTGCCGTTGTCGACACCGGCGGGGATCTTCACGGTGAGCGTGCGCCGCGAGCGGATGCGGCCGTCGCCGGCGCACTCCGGGCACGGGGTCGGCACGACCGTGCCGAAGCCCTGGCACTGCGGGCAGGGCCGCGAGGTCATGACCTGGCCGAGGAAGGACCGGGTGACCTGGGAGACCTCGCCGCGGCCGCGGCACATGTCACAGGTCTGCGCGGAGGTGCCGGGGGCGGCACCCTCGCCGCTGCACGTCGTGCAGACGACGGCCGTGTCGACCTGGATGTCCTTGGTGGTGCCGAACGCCGCCTCGGCGAGATCGATCTCCAGCCGGATCATCGCGTCCTGGCCGCGCCGGGTGCGCGACCGCGGTCCGCGCTGCGACGACGTGCCGAAGAACGCGTCCATGATGTCGGAGAAGTTGCCGAAGCCGCCCTGTCCGAACCCGCCCGCGCCCGCGCCGCCGGAGGCGGACAGCGGATCGCCGCCGAGGTCGTAGACCTGCTTCTTCTGCGGGTCCGACAGCACCTCGTAGGCGGCGTTGATCTCCTTGAACCGCTCCTGGGTCTTCGGGTCGGGGTTCACATCCGGGTGCAGCTCGCGGGCGAGCCGCCGGAATGCTTTCTTGATCTCGTCCTGAGAGGCGTCGCGGCGCACGCCGAGTACGGCGTAGTAGTCCGTGGCCACTTACGACTCCGCCAGGATCTGTCCGACGTAACGTGCCACTGCGCGTACCGCTCCCATCGTTCCGGGGTAGTCCATGCGGGTCGGTCCGACCACGCCGAGTTTGGCGACTGCCTCGTCGCCCGAACCGTAGCCGACCGCGACGACGGACGTGGAGTTGAGCCCTTCGTGGGCGTTCTCGTGCCCGATACGTACGGTCATGCCCGAGTCCTTGGCCTCGCCGAGCAGCTTCAGCAGCACGACCTGCTCCTCCAGTGCCTCCAGCACCGGCCGGATCATCACCGGGAAGTCGTGTCCGAAGCGGGTGAGGTTGGAGGTGCCGCCGATCATCAGCCGCTCCTCCGTCTCCTCGACGAGGGTTTCGAGCAGGGTGGAGAGCACGGTGGACACGGTTCCCCGGTCCTCGCTCTCGAAGGATTCCGGCAGGTCCTGCACCAGCTGCGGGACGTCCGCGAAGCGGCGTCCGACGACCCGGCTGTTGAGCCGGGCCCGCAGATCGGCGAGAGAGGTCTCGCCGAACGGGGCGGGGCAGTCGATCATGCGCTGTTCGACCCGGCCGGTGTCCGTGATGAGCACGAGCATCAGCCGGGCGGGTGCCAGCGAGAGCAGTTCCACGTGCCGGACCGTCGACCGGGTCAGCGAGGGGTACTGCACGATGGCGACCTGCCGGGTCAGCTGCGCGAGCAGCCGTACGGTGCGGCCCACGACGTCGTCGAGGTCCACCGCGCCGTCGAGGAAATTGTGGATGGCGCGGCGCTCCGGCGTCGAGAGGGGCTTGACCCCCGCGAGCCTGTCGACGAAGAGCCGGTAGCCCTTGTCCGTCGGGATGCGTCCCGCGCTGGTGTGGGGCTGGGCGATGAAGCCCTCGTCCTCCAGCACCGCCATGTCGTTGCGGACGGTCGCCGGGGAGACCCCCAGCTTGTGCCGCTCGGTGAGCGCCTTGGAGCCGACGGGCTCCTCCGTGCCGACATAGTCCTGGACGATGGCGCGAAGCACTTCGAGTCTGCGTTCGCTGAGCATCGCGCACACCTCCAGCTGTGTTTCCTCGTTGGTTCTCGGGTCGTTCCTGTTTCTCTGCCCAGGAATCCTCCTGGCACTCTGTCATCGCGAGTGCCAGCAACCCCCCGGCCAGTGTACGGCGGCCGAGTGGGGGCCTAGCAAGGGCGACCGGCCACGCTACCGCGAGACCGCGCAGGTCGTTGCCGATAGCGTCGCGGTATGGATGCCTCTTGGGAAGAGTTCGGCTGGGAGCGACTCGGTCACGGAGTGGGCCGGCGGCGGCTTCCCGGATGGGACGCGACGGTCGCACTGGTGGTCGGGGCGGACGCGGTGCTGCTCTACGACACCGGATCGACGCTCCGTGAAGGGGCCGAGGTGCGGGCCCAGGCGCAGGCCCTGCTCGGCCGGAGGGTGACGCATATCGCACTCAGCCACCCCCACTTCGACCATGTACTGGGCACCGCCGCCTTCTCCGGCGCCCAGGTGTACGGAGCGGTCGGCATGCGGGAGCTGCTGAGGCGCGGGGCGGACGAACTGCACAGCTCGGCCGTGCGCCACGGGGTCGGCGAGCACGACGCGGCGGAGGCCGTGGACGCGCTGGTCGCGCCGCGGCACGAGGTGTGCGGCGAGTGGACGATCGACCTGGGCGGCGGGCGCGAGGTGCTGCTGGCCGACGTGGGCCCCGCGCACAGCGGCCACGACCTGGTGGCGGTCGTCCCCGGCTCCCCCGCGATCGTGCTCTGCGGGGACCTGGTCGAGGAGTCCGGCGAACCGCAGGCGGGCCGGGACGCCTTCCCCGCCCGCTGGCCGCTCTCGCTGGACCGGCTGCTGGCGCTGGGCGGCGAGGACGCGGTGTACGTGCCGGGGCACGGGGCGGTGGTGAACGCGGCGTTCGTACGCGATCAGCGCGAACAACTGGCCGTACGCTTCGGCGTGTCGTGACCCCCGGGGCCGACTCGTCCTATCGTCGTCCGATGCGCAGCTACCAGCCGGACCTGACCCCGCCGTGGAAGCGGTCCGCCCCCGCTCCCGAGGTCCCCGCCGAAGCCGATCTGGTCGTGGAGGAGGTCTCCACCGGATTCTGCGGTGCGGTGATCCGCTGCGAGAAGACGGCCCAGGGGCCGACGGTGACCCTGGAGGACCGATTCGGCAAGCACCGGGTGTTCCCGATGGAACCGCGCGGCTTCCTGCTGGAGGGCCGGGTGGTCACCCTCGTGCGCCCCTCTGCCGCCGCTCCGGTGCGCCCCGCGCGCACGGCCTCGGGTTCGGTCGCGGTCCCCGGCGCGCGTGCCCGGGTGGCGCGGGCGGGCCGGATCTACGTGGAGGGCCGGCACGACGCGGAGCTGGTGGAGCGGGTCTGGGGCGACGACCTGCGGATCGAGGGCGTGGTCGTCGAGTACCTGGAGGGCATCGACGACCTCCCGGCCGTCGTACGCGAGTTCTCCCCCGGCCCGGACGCCAGGCTGGGCGTCCTGGTCGACCACCTGGTCCCCGGTTCCAAGGAGTCCCGGATCGCCGATCAGGTCACGGACGGGAACGTCCTGGTGGTCGGCCACCCCTACATCGATGTCTGGGAGGCCGTGAAGCCGTCCTCCGTGGGCATCACGGCCTGGCCGGTGGTGCCGCGCGGCCAGGACTGGAAGACGGGCGTGTGCCGCGCCCTGGGCTGGCCGGAGAACACCGGCGCGGCCTGGCAGCACATCCTGTCCAAGGTCCACTCGTACCGCGATCTGGAACCGTCCCTGCTGGGCTCGGTGGAACACCTGATCGACTTCGTGACGGCGCCGCCGGAGTAGCCCGCCGCGGGGCACCCCGCAGCCGCGCCGCGCCCCGCGCTCAGTCCACCAGGTCCCGCACCACCGCGTCCGCCAGCAGCCGCCCCCGCAAGGTCAGCACCGCCCGCCCCCGCTCGTACGGCCCGGACTCCAGGAGCCCGTCCGCCAGAGCGCGGCGGGAGGCGGCCAGACCGGCCGGGGCCAGGATGCCGAGCGGACACCCGTCCTGGAGCCGGAGCTCCAGCAGGATCCGCTCCACCCGCCGGTCCTCCTCGGAGAGGACCTCGCGCCCTGCTCCCGGCGAGCGCCCCTCGGCCAGTGCCTGCGCGTACGCGCCCGGATGCTTCACGTTCCACCAGCGCACCCCGCCGACGTGGCTGTGCGCCCCCGGCCCGGCGCCCCACCAGTCGGCGCCGCGCCAGTACAGCTCGTTGTGCAGGCAGCGGCCCTTGGGTGTACGGGCCCAGTTCGACACCTCGTACCAGGAGAAGCCCGCCGCGGCCATCGCCTCGTCCGCGATCAGGTACCGGTCCGCGTGGGCGTCGTCGTCGGTCATCGGGATCTCGCCGCGCCGGATCCGGCGGGCCAGCTGCGTGCCCTCCTCGACGATCAGCGCGTACGCCGACACATGGTCCGGCCCGGCCCCGATCGCCGCGTCCAGCGAGGCCCGCCAGTCGTCGTCGGACTCCCCCGGCGTGCCGTAGATCAGGTCGAGGTTGACGTGCTCGAAGCCCGCCTCCCGGGCCTCGGCGACACATGCCTCGGGCCGCCCCGGCGTGTGCGTACGGTCGAGGATCTTCAGCACGTGCTGCCGGGCGCTCTGCATGCCGAAGGAGATCCGGTTGAAGCCGCCCTCCCGCAGTTCCGCGAGATACGCCGGACCGACGGACTCCGGATTGGCCTCGGTGGTGATCTCGGCGTCGTCCGCGAGCCCGAACTCCTCCCGGATCGCCCTCAGCATCCGGACCAGGTCGGAGGCCGCCAGCAGGGTCGGCGTACCGCCGCCGACGAAGACCGTGCGGACCGGCCGGGGGTCGTCACCGAGGACCTTGCGGGCCTGGCGGACCTCACCGATCAGATGGGTCGCGTAGTTGTCCCGGGAGGCCAGTGCCCCACCGGAACCGCGCAGCTCGGTCGCGGTGTAGGTGTTGAAGTCGCAGTAGCCGCAGCGGGTCGCGCAGTACGGCACGTGCAGGTAGAAGCCGAGCGGCCGGTCGGCGGCGCCTTCCAGGGCATGGCGGGGCAGCGCCCCGTCGTCGGGTACGGGTTCACCATCGGGCAGTACGGAAGGCATACCGCCCATTGTCGCTCGCCGCCGGGAGTCTCCCGGCCATGCCCGTGATCACGGACGCCGGCCGCTCCCGGACCCGTACCGCCTCACCCCGCCTGGAGCACCAGCAGCGCCAGGTCGTCGTCCGGCGGCCGCTCGGCGAATTCGTGCACCGCCCGCTTGATCCGGTCCGCGATCCCGTCCGCCGACAGCCCGGCACAGTCGGCCAGCGCCCGGGACAGTCCGTCCCCGTCGTCGAACATCAGCGTCCCCGAGCGCCGCTCCGTGACACCGTCCGTGACGCACAGCAGGCTGTCGCCGGGCGCCAGCTCGAAGCACTGGCTCTCGTACGCGACGTCGTCGAAGATGCCGAGCAGCATCTGCGGCTCGGCGGCCGGGCGCACCTCGCCGTCGGGCCGCAGCAGCAGCGGCAGCGGGTGGCCGGCGCTGGCCAGGGTGCAGCGCACGCCGCCGCCGGGCAGCGGTACGAGTTCCCCGTACAGCAGGGACAGGAAACGGGACTGCCCGCTGTCCGCGGTCTGCTGACCGCCGGCGGCGGCCACCATGAGCGCGGCCGCCTCGGCGGCCTCCATCGCGTCGTCGAGGAGCAGCCGGTTGAGCCGGTCGAGGACCTCGCCGACTCCGAAGCCCTCGCGGGCCAGCAGCCGCAGCCAGGGGCGGGCGAGGCCGGTGACGACGGCGGCCTCCGGGCCACTGCCCTGCACATCGCCGAGGACGAAGCACCAGCGGTCGCCGGGGCACGGGAAGATGTCGTAGAAGTCACCGCCGACGACGCCGTCGTCACTGGGTTCGTACACCAGTGAGCTGGTGACGCCGGGTATGTCGGCGACCTTGCCGGGCAGCAGGGCCCGCTGCAGGATGCGGCTGATGGTGGCCTGCCGGGTGTACTCGCGGGCGGCGCCGACGGCGAGGCCGACCCGGCGTACGAAGTCCTCGATGAGCGCGGTCACCTCGTCGGGGACACGGGCGAGGCCCTCCCGGCCGAGGAGTACGGCGCCGAGGTTCCGGCCGCCGGAGGTGATCCGGTAGGCAAGGATGGACGCGGCCGGTCTGTCGGCCTTCTCGCCGTCCTCCTCGCAGCCGGGCCACGGCATGGAGACGGGTCCGGTGCCGACCCGCTCGGGAAGCCGGATCGGGCCCTGCTCCAGCAGGGTGCGCAGCTGTCCGGTCTCGGCCTCGTCCCGGTGCCAGACGCTGGCGAGCCGGGGTACGGCGGAGGGACCGCCGTTCTCGGGTTCCAGCCAGATCGCGCACCAGTCGGCGAGTCTGGGCACCAGTAACTGTCCGGAGAGCGCCGCCACGATGTCCTCGTCGAGCTGGCCGGCGAGCAGGTCCGAGGCCTCGGCGAGGAAGGAGAGCGCGCCACGGCCGGCCCAGTCCGCGTCGTCGCGCAGCGCGCGACGGGCGTCGGGGGCGAGCAGTTCGGCGGCGCGCAGCCCCTGCTGGAAGCCGGGCTCGGCGGCCGCTTCCGGGAACGGGTTCCAGTCGTCCACGGGGAGCCTGGCCCAGACGGTCTTGAGGCCGGTGCGGTAGGTGATGCCCCAGCGTTCGGAGAGGGTGCCGACGAGCTGGAGCCCGCGACCGTACTCGGCGGGCTCGTCGGGTCCGACGAGGCTGGTGCCCTCCGCGGCGTCGGCCGCGCTTCCGGACTCCGGACGGTCGCTGCGCACGGCGCGGGCGGGGTGGTGGTCGGAGACCTCCACCACCAGGGCCGCCACCTCGTCCTCGGTGGCCTCCTCCAGCCGGACGAGCACCTCCACGTTGGTCCCGGCGTGCACGACCGCGTTGGTGACCAGCTCGCTGACGACGATCTCCGCGTCGTCGGCCACGCGCTCGCTGACGCCCACGACTGCCGGCAGCCCGAGCCCGGTCCACTCGCCGAGGGCGGCCCGGACGAACCTGCGGGCGGCGGAGGGGGCGAGGAGGTTCCCGGGCAGGGACGTATGGGCGACCGGCCGCGCGTCCGCACGGCCTGCGGGATCACCGGGACGCTCGGCGATGTCCCGCTGCAAGGGAATGGACCCCACGGTGCGGCTCCTGACCTGTTCTCGCTCTGTCTGTTCTCGTTGCTGTCTGTCTGTTCTCGTTGGGCGGCGCTGGCGACACCGACAGAGTGACAGATGGACCATGCCCATAAGCAGCGAGTTGCCGAAGTGAGCGGAGAAAATGAGCGGGGAACGGGCAGGAGCGGCCGCACCGTGCGGCCGGTCCGCGAGGAGCTGTCTATGCCTCGCGGGTTCCCGCGTACATGTCGTCGATGAGGCCCTGGTACGCGCGCTCGACGACCGGCCGCTTCAGCTTGAGGCTGGGCGTCAGCTCGCCGTGCTCGATGTCCAGGTCGCGGGGCAGCAGCCGGAACTTCTTGATGGTCTGCCAGCGCTGCAGGCCCTCGTTGAGCCGCTTCACGTAGCCCTCGATGAGCTCGACGGCCTGCGGGGAGGCCACCACTTCGGCGTACGGCTTCCCGCCCAGGCCGTTCTCGGCGGCCCAGCCGAGGATGGTCGGCTCGTCCAGTGCGATCAGGGCGGTGCAGAAGTTACGGTCCGCGCCGTGCACCAGGATGTTGGAGACGAACGGGCAGACCGCCTTGAACTGTCCCTCGACCTCCGCCGGGGCGATGTACTTGCCGCCGGACGTCTTGATCAGGTCCTTCTTGCGGTCGGTGATCCGGAGGTAGCCGTCCACGGACAGCTCGCCGATGTCGCCGGTGTGGAACCAGCCGTCCGACTCCAGCACCTCGGCGGTCTTCTCCGGCTGACCGTGGTAGCCCTGCATGATCCCGGGGCCGCGCAGCAGGATCTCGCCGTCGTCCGCGATCCGTACCTCGGTGCCGGGGAGCGGCTTGCCGACGGTGCCGGTGCGGTAGGCCTCGCCGGGGTTGACGAAGGAGGCGGCGCTGGACTCGGTGAGGCCGTAGCCCTCCAGGATGTGGATCCCGGCGCCCGCGAAGAAGAGGCCGATGTCGGGGGCGAGCGCCGCGGAGCCGGAGATGCAGGCGCGCAGCCGGCCGCCGAAGGCCTCGCGGATCTTGGCGAAGACCAGGGTGTCGGCGATCTTGTGCTTGGCACCGAGGGCGAAGGGGACCGAGGCCGTGCCGGTGCGCCGGAAGTTGTCCTGCGAGACCGTCGCGTGCTCGCGGGCGACCCCGGCCGCCCACTGGAAGATCTTGTACTTGGCACCGCCACCGGCCCGCGCCTTGGCGGCGACGCCGTTGTAGACCTTCTCGAAGATGCGGGGCACGGCGGCCATGTACGTCGGCTGGACCACCGGGAGGTTCTCGATGATCTTGTCGACCCGGCCGTCCACGGCGGTGACGTGGCCGACCTCGATCTGGCCGGAGGTGAGGACCTTACCGAAGACGTGCGCGAGCGGCAGCCAGAGGTACTGCACGTCCTCCGGGGTGATCAGGCCGGTCGCCACGGTGGCCTTGGCCATGTACGACCAGTTGTCGTGCGGCAGGCGCACGCCCTTGGGGCGCCCGGTGGTGCCCGAGGTGTAGATCAGGGTGGCGAGCTGGTCGGCCGTGATGGCCAAGACCCGCTCCTTGATCGCGTCGGGGTGCTTCGCCAGGTGCTCGGTGCCGCGGGCCTCCAGCTCGGCGAGGGTGATCACCCAGCCCTCGGGGTCGCCCTCGGCGGGTCCGGCGCCCTCGGGGTCGATGACGACGACATGGGCGAGGTTCGGCAGTTCGGCGCGGCGCTCGCGGGCCTTGGCCAGCTGGGCGGCGTCCTCGGCGATGAGCACCCGGCTCTCGGAGTCGGAGAGGATGTACGCCGACTCCTCGGCGTTGGTCGACGGGTAGACCGTGGTGGTGGCGGCACCCGCGCACATCACACCGAGGTCGACGAGGATCCATTCCACCCGCGTGCTCGCGGCGAGCGCGACCCGCTCCTCCGGCTGCACGCCCAGACCGATGAGCCCGGCCGCGACGGCGTACACCCGCTCGGCGGCCTGTGCCCAGCTCAGCGACTTCCACTCGTCGGGTCCGTCGCCGGCGGCCGGGACGGGGTAGCGGTACGCCTCCCCGTCCGGGGTGGCCGCCACGCGGTCGATGAAGAGGTTCGCCACGGAGGGCGGTCGGTTCTCGATCAAGGTCAGTGTGTCGCTCACGACGTCCTCCGGGCCTGCGGCAGTGCTTCACGACCGGCTGCTGATGGCTGCTGTGTACCGCTTGTTCCTGTGGCTGTTCCTGTGCCTGTGGCTGTTCCTGTGCCTGTGGCTGTTCCTGTGCCTGTCCCCGCGCCTGTTCCTGCGTACGTCCGTCTGCTCGTCCTGCTCGGGGACCCGCCTTGTTTAACTGGCGAGTAACTACGAAGCCGTGATCAGGGTAGAGCGCCCGCGTCCACCGCGTAAGAGGCAACGGGCCGCCGCTTCATAACAAACGGGCCCCCATGCCGCGGAATGGCGCGGCATGGGGGCCCGTTTGTTATGAAG
>NZ_JBCEWQ010000191.1:0-15562 GCF_038448545.1 Streptomyces sp. CLV115 | reverse complement strand
CCTCAGCCCTCGCCCCACCCCTCCGGGTCCGCAGGCCCGGCCACGCCGCATACCGTCCGGCTGATCCGACCGAAGCGTGCCGTCCCGCCGGTGGCGGAGGGCCCGCCCATCCGCTGGGCGAGCCGTCGGCCACCGGCCGCCGGCACCACCCGGCCGGCGGCCGGCCCGTTCCGTATGCCGCGCTTCACGTCCGGTCTCACACCGCCGCGTCGTCGTCCACCGTCGCGTCGTCGTCGAGGTGGTCCGGCAGGCCGAAGAGCGGGAACCAGCGCGGCGTGTCCAGGAAGCAGTGCATCCCGGTGATGGCCCCGTCCGAGATGTCGATGACCTGCACCGCCCACGGCACGAACCCGGGCCCGTCCGGATTCGGCTTGTAGTGCGCGAACGCCGGGGTGCCGTTCGCCGACGTGGCCACCAGGCGGGAGCCCGCGCAGCCCGCGCCGATGGAGAGCATGAAGCCGGTGATGTCGTCGTGCCCCTGGAGCCAGAGGTCGAACGGCGGCATGGTCATCACGGCGTCCTCATGGAGCAGCGCGGTCAGCGCCGCCATGTCGTAGCCCTCGAAGGCCGCCACGTACCGCTCAAGGAGTTTGCGCTGCTCCTCGTCGAGCGGATTCGCGGCGTCGGCGGGCCTGCCCTCGTGCTCGGTGAGGGTGGCCCGGGCCCGCTGGAGGGCGCTGTTGACCGAGGCGACCGAGGTGTCGAGCAGCTCGGCGACCTCGCTCGCCCTCCAGGCCAGCACCTCGCGCAGGATCAGCACGGCGCGCTGCTTGGGCGGCAGATGCTGGAGCGCGGCGACGAACGCCAGGCGCACCGACTCCCGCGCCACGGCGGCCTCCGCCGGGTCGGCCACCGTCGGCAGGATGCGGCCGTCCGGCATCGGCTCCAGCCAGGTGTTCTCCGGCAGGGGGTTGAGCGCCGCCTGAGCGAGCGGGGTCGGGCCCGTCAGATCGACCGGACGGGCCCGCTTGTTGCCCGCGTTCAGCATGTCCAGGCAGACGTTGGTGGCGATCCGGTACAGCCAGGAACGCAGCGAGGAACGGCCCTCGAACTTGTCGAAGTTGCGCCAGGCACGCACCAGCGTGTCCTGCACCGCGTCCTCCGCCTCGAAGGCCGAGCCGAGCATCCGGTAGCAGTAACCGGTCAGCTCGACCCGGTGTCCCTCCAGACGGCTGTCGATGTCCGTCGTCGCTGTCAGATCACTCATCGCTCCACCCCTGTTGCGCTGTGACACCGCTCACTTCGGCACTCTGGAAGCTACCGCAGGCCACTGACAACGGGGGCGGGAAGCGTCCAAGCCACCCGGATTCCGGTCACGTTCCGGGCTTGCGCCCGTACACGTACACGTCGTCGCCGTTCCTCAGCAGATTCCAGTACGACTTGGCGTCGGCGGTACGCATGTTGACGCAGCCGTGCGACCCCGGCGGGTTCCACATCTTCACGCCCACCGCGTGGAACGCCTGGCCCCCGTCGAAGAACTGGGAGTACGGCATCGACACGTGGTAGATCGACGAGACGTGGTTGATGTGCCGCCAGTAGATCTTCTTCGCCCCGGTGCGGGTCTCGTAGCCGTTGCGCCCGGTCCGCACCGGCACGGGCCCGAACTTCAGCTTGCTGCCGTCCTGGATCCAGCTCAGCTGCCGGGTCAGGTCCACGCACGCGATGCGCCCCTTGTTGGTGGGGCACTTCTTGTCCTTGTTCGGGTTCTTGCCGGCCGCCTTCTGGGCGGTGAGCGTCTTCATCGTGCGCCAGGTGACCGGACCGGCGTACCCGATGGTGGGGGTGACCCCGTAGGTGCTCTGGAACGACCTGATCGCCTTGCAGTCGGCAGCCGACTGCCTGCCGTCCACCGGCCGCTTCAGATACTTCTCGACCTGCTTCTGGTACGGCCCGGTGGACGTCGTGCAGGACGCAGCCTGCGCCGACCCGCCGGTGGCCAGCACCAGCGCCGGTACCGCGGTCAGCCCCGCTACCGACATCGCGAGCCCGCGCCGCAGCCGTGCTCCCCGTATGTTCCCCGCGACTCTCATGTACGCCAACTCCCCTTCGCGCGTCGTGAGGTGATTCCGCCTGCTAGACGCGCGTCGGGGAGTGGATGGTTGTGCGCCGTATGTCTCAGTTCTGTACGGAGGCCACGCCCCGGTGCCGTACGGACACCACCGGAACCTGCCGGCGCCGCTCGGCGCGGGCGGCCCGCGTCCCGTACAGCGTGATCGAGACGACGCCGAGGACCGCGAGCAGTCCCAGCGAGACGGTGCCGGCCCAGCCCCCGGCGTGGAAGGCGACCGCGCCCAGCGTGCCGCCCGCGCTGGAGCCCAGGTAGTACGCGGACTGGTAGAGCGCCGACGCCTGGGCGCGGCCCTTCGTCGCGGTACGGCTCACGGACGAGGAGGCGACCGCGTGCCCGGCGAAGAAGCCGGCCGTGATCAGGACCAGGCCGAGGAGCACGGCGGCCAGCTGGTCGGCCAGCGAGAGCAGCAGACCGGCGGCCGTGGTGGAGACGGCGAGGTACAGCGCGCCCCGGCGCCCCAGCCGGGCGACGAGCTTCCCCGCCGCCGCGGAGGAGACCGTACCGACCAGATAGACGAGGAAGATCGAACCGACGATGCCCTGCGGGAGGTTGAACGGCGCCTCCACCAGGCGGTAGCCGATCACCGTGTAGACCGCGCCGAACACCGTCATGAACAGCGCGCCGATCGCGTACAGCCTGCGCAGCAGCGGATCGGCGAGGTGCCCGCCGACGGTCTTCGCGAGGGCCTTCGGGTTGAGCGTGCCCGGGGTGAAGTTGCGTGCCCGGGGGATCATGAAGTGGAAGACCACCGCACAGGCCACCGCCAGCAGGCCGACCGCGCCGAGCGCCGCGCGCCAGCCCCAGAGCTGGGCGATCCAGCCGGTGAGGATGCGGCCGCTCATGCCGCCGATGCTGTTGCCGGCCACGAACAGCCCGATCGCCGCGACCAGCGCCTTCGGCCGTACCTCCTCCGCCAGGTACGCCATCGCGGAGGCGGGCAGACCGGCGAGCGCGGCGCCCTGGACGGCGCGCAGCGCGATCAGCCAGCCGAGCGAGGGCGCGAACGGCACGAACAGCCCGACCGCCACCGCGACCACCAGCGAGGCGGTCATCATCTGCCGCCGCCCGAACCGCTCCGACAGCGCGCTCATCGGCAGCACACACAGCGCCAGCGCGCCCGTCGCGGCGGACACCGTCCAGCTCGCCTGCCCGGCCGTGGCGCCGAAGGAGGCGGAGACGGCGGGCAGCAGGGCCTGGGTGGAGTAGAGAAGTGCGAACGTCGCGACACCTGCGGCGAAGAGCGCGAAGCTCATCCGGCGGTAGCCGGGGCGGCCCGGTTCGAGCCGCTCCGGAGCAGTGGCGGCGGGGGCGGCGACGGGGGACGGCTGGGGCGAGGCGGCCACGGCGAGCGTGGACGCCCCGGTACTGGCAGGAGGCATGCTTCGAAAGTAGGCTCTCCGGTTTCATGCGTCCAATGCACGAAGTGGCGATAATCAATCCCATGGCGCATGAACGCAGCTCACAGCCCCGGCTGTCACCCAGTAGTTACGAAGAAGACATTCGCGCCGTCCTCGCGCCGCGACTGGCCCACTTCGAGGCGGTGGCCCGCCACGAGCACGTCACGCGCGCCGCGCAGGAGCTCGGCGTACCGCAGTCGACGCTGTCGCGGGCGATGGTCAGGCTCGAACAGGACCTGGGCGTCGCCCTGTTCGCCCGCAAGGGCCGTACCGTCTCGCTCACCCCGGCGGGCCGCACCTTCCTGGGCTCCGCCGAGCGGGCCCTCGCCGAGGTCGAGAAGGCCGCCGAATCGGTACGGGCCGACGCCGACCCGGCCACCGGCAAGGTCGCCTTCGGCTTCCTCCACACCATGGGCTCGGAAACCGTCCCCGCCCTGCTGCGCGCCTTCCGCGCCGACCATCCCCGGGTCCGCTTCCAGCTCGTGCAGAACTACGGCGAGGCGATGATCGAACGCCTCCGGGCCGGCGGTCTCGACCTCTGCCTCACCTCACCGGTTCCCGACGCCCCCGACCTCGTCGCCCGCCGCCTGGACGAACAGCGCCTGCGCCTCGTCGTCCCCGAGGACCACCGCCTCGCCACCCGCCGCCGCATCCGCCTCGCGGAGGCCGCCGACGAAAAGTTCGTCACACTCGAACCGGGCTACGGCCTGCGGCGGATCACCGACGACCTGTGCGCCGAGGCGGGCTTCACACCCAGGGTCGCCTTCGAGGGCGAGGAGGCGGAGACCCTGCGCGGCCTGGTCGCGGCCGGCCTCGGCGTGGCCCTGCTCCCACCGCCCGCGGTGGCCCGCCCCGGCGTCGTGGAACTGACGGTCACGGCCCCCAGGGCGGCCCGGGAGATCGGCGTCGCCTGGCTGGACGGCCACCCCGACACCCCACCGGTCGCCGCCTTCAAACGCTTCCTGCTCTCCCGCCGGGGCCACCTGCTGCCGGACTGACCGGGCTCCCTTCGCCGCGGCCCTCCGACGCGTCGAGCTTGCGGCGCAGCACCGCCCGCGACCGCTCGCGCGGCCGGCACTCCGGGGAGCGCGGTGGGTGGGCGCGGAGGTCGGGGCGGGCGCCGGACATCGAGTCGCCGGGCGCGACGGTCACGGCCTCGCCGAGGATGACGCGGCCGCAGTCGACACAGACGTTCACGAGCGGGCCTCCCGCCAGGCCCGGCCGAATCGCGCAGCGGCCGGGCAGGACGCCCCGGCGCGGCAGGTGGGACACGTCAGGGTGTGGCCGAGCAGCGCGCGGTACTCGACATCCACCGGCTGTGGTTTCGTCAGGGTGATCACTGTGATCACTGTTCTCGGCCTTTCCGGCAGGAGGGGCAGCAGCGGGGAAACCACAGGGCCGAGGTGCCGTGGGCATCGACGTGGCGGGGGCCGAGATCATGTGCGGTGCCGTTGGCCAGCGCGACGGAACACCAGACACAGTGCACGCCGCGCTGCTGCGCGCCGGACAGCGTCGCGGGATCCGGCAGACCGGCCTCAGCAGTGGGCACAGCGGTGGTCACGAGCTCTCCTCTGCCTGCGTGTTGCGGACAGACAGAGCATGGGCTTCGAGAAGGGGCGCAACTGCTACTGCTTGTAGCAGCCGGTCAGACTGCGCCGACCCAGTGCGCGAAGTGCGACAGGCTCTCGGCGTCGGCACGGCGGAAGCGTCGCAGACCACTCATGACCTCGCGGACCCACGGATGCTCGCGGGTGTGCTGAGGCGCCGCCGCGCGGGCCGCCTTGAGGCTTTCGAACGCGTCGGCCCGCAGGCCGGCCCATTCCTGTGCTCGGGCCAGTTCGATGTAGAAACCGCTGCGTCGCTCTGCGGGCAGAGAGGCGGCCGGCTTCCATTCCGTCGCGACACGCAGGGCGCGGTCGACGTGATTCCGGCCGAGGCTGACGGCGACGGACAGTTCGTGGACGCGGACCGAGTCCGGGCCGAACGCGGTGCCCAGGCAGACGACCTCGCGCGCGACTTGATCGCCGAGCCGCCGCGCGTGCGCCAAGTGGATGTCGGCAGTGTCCGAGTCTTCGCATCGTCCGGCGACGACGGCAGCACGCATGTGAAGTGCACCGCGGGCCGCCGCCGTCGGGCGGGACAACGGTGGGGGAGCGTTGTCGATCGCTTGCTCCAGCTCCGCGAGTCCGACGGCATGGGCTCGGGCCGCGAGGAAGACTTCCGTCCGTACGTACGCCGTGGCGGCCCGGACGAGGGGATCCCCGGTACGGTCGGCTGCCCACCGCATCAGATCGATCAGCCGTGCGGAGAGGTCGTGCGCCCCGTACTTGAAGGCGATCGCGTCGGCGGCACGGGCGGCGGCGGCCAGTAACCGGGTGGCGGCCTGCCGTTCGGCGCCGCGTGCGGTGTGGGCATGGCGGATGGCGTCGCGGAGGAGCCCCGGCGCCACTTCAGCGATCCGGCCGTACTGGGCGCCCAGCCGCCAGTCCACCACTGTGCCCACCGCTTCCGTGAGCTCGCTCGCCGTCCGCCTCGGGGAGCCCTGCGGGATCTCGTACCCGGTGATCACTGCGGAGAGTTCCGGGAGAGCCCTGCGGACCCGGCGCTCGGTCCCGACGTACCCCGTGCGCAGTTGCGAGACGTCGACCGCGAGCACGGCGGCGATCGCTTCGAGCACCTCGTCGCCCGGCTGTCGCGCACCGCGCTCGACGGCGCGGATCATGGCGTAGGAGACGTGCGATGCGGAAGCGAGCCGGGTCTGGGTGAGGCGGCGCGCGCGTCGGCATGCGGCGACCCGCGCACCGACCTCGCGCGGGGAGTCGGCGGACATGCCCCGACCGTACCCGCACAGTGACGGAGCGGGTACGAAATCGATTACTCGCCGACTACGGGGATCAGGTCCATGAGAGACCCGATCACCCAGTCCGCGGTCTCCCGCACCTGGGGATCGTCCGCCCACAGGTGACCCCAGGGGCCGCGGCGAAGATGGGCCGTACGAAGCCCGGCCCGTGCCGCCGGGAAGGTGTCGTTCATGGGATGGTCACCGACGTAGACGGTGTCCCGTGCCGGGGCGCGGGAGGCGTCGAGAACGCGCGCGAAGAACTCATCGGAAGGTTTCGCACAGCCCCATTCCCCCGATGTCGCGATGAAGTCGGCCGGCAGATCCATGTTGCGGAGCAACTGACCGACGCGCACCGTTTGATTGCCTGCGATGACAATCCGGACGCCCCGCTCCCGCAGTGCGGTGAGCGAGACCCGCACGTCTTCGTACAGGTCGGACTCATCGAGGCGCTCGCCAAGCCCGGCGGCCTCGCGGGCGGCGTACTCCGCCGCGATGTCGATGCCCGGCTTCAGGAGGCGGAGGGCTTCCGCGTTGTCGAGGCCCTGGGCTGTGACGGCGCCGACGAGCGCGGACAGGGTGTGTCCGGGGACGCCCAGCCAGTTCGCCCAGGACTCCCAGTAGCGGTCGTCCCGGACGAGGGTCTCACCGATGTCGAACACGATCGTCTTCACCCGGCGAGCCTACGGGCGGCAGTTGGAGGCGTGGACGCTGCCGGGCAACCGGAAACCGGCCCGCACCACCCGGCCGAAGCCGGGCAGGGGCACCCCACGTACTGCTGCCGCCCCGGCAGGGACTGCCCGCACGCGCGGGGACCACCGGGACGTGGACTCGATGCGGAACTTAACCGAGGGACCACCCCCGCACGCGCGGGGACCACCTCCACGCGGCGTAGTCCGGCGCATCGTCCCACGGACCATCCCCGCACGCGCGGGGACCACCACCGCAGCATCCTGCGGACGATCGTGGACCGGGGACCACCCCCGCACGCGCGGGGACCACTCATGCAGCCATCTTCCTCTCTGCCACGGGCAGGGACCACCCCCGCACGCGCGGGGACCACGGCCGCGGGCTCAAGGGCCACAAGAGCAGCTGGGGACCACCCCCGCACGCGCGGGGACCACCGCCTGAACCAGGCCGAGAGCCAGATCCGCGCGGGACCACCCCCGCATGCGCGGGGACCACGGAGAAACCTCCGGGACCAGCATCCGCCAAGCGGGACCACCCCCGCACGCGCGGGGACCACCGGGGTAGCGAATTTGGCCTGTCCGGCCTGTCGGGACCACCCCCGCACGCGCGGGGACCACGGGGCGGGGTCGGTGATCTCGTAGGCGTGGCCGGGACCACCCCCGCACGCGCGGGGACCACCGACCAGACCGCCCCCGGCGGCCACGCCGGCAGGGACCATCCCCGCACGCGCGGGGACCACCGGCGTCCATGAATTTTTCCTTTCCTGATGGGGGGACCATCCCCGCACGCGCGGGGACCACTCGGCGATGCCCTGTTCCGTTGCCTGTACTCCGGGACCATCCCCGCACGCGCGGGGACCACGCCGAGTGCCTGCGCCGGGCGGTCGAAGAGCTGGGACCATCCCCGCACGCGCGGGGACCACGGCTACTACGCCCTGATTGCCTTCGGACTGCTGGGACCATCCCCGCACGCGCGGGGACCACTGCTGGGCGACCACCTCTTCCGGCACCGTGCGGGGACCATCCCCGCACGCGCGGGGACCACCAGTTGGCCGATCTGATGAGCACGAATCGCGGGGGACCATCCCCGCACGCGCGGGGACCACATCGGCCCGTGCTGCCCCGTCTGCTCCGAGGAGGGACCATCCCCGCACGCGCGGGGACCACACCGAGGCCCGCGCCGACGAGGTGGCCGCCGCGGGACCATCCCCGCACGCGCGGGGACCACGCCGCATCCCGCGCCGGATGGACTCGGCAGCAGGGACCATCCCCGCACGCGCGGGGACCACGCCTTGTACCTGACCATCATCCTGGGACTCAAGGGGACCATCCCCGCACGCGCGGGGACCACGCAAGTCCTCGCTCGTCAAGACGCAGTACTGCGGGACCATCCCCGCACGCGCGGGGACCACGCGGTACCGGGGCTGGTCCGCGCGGCGTGGGTGGGACCATCCCCGCACGCGCGGGGACCACGCTGCCTTGCCCGCCCCGTACGGGTTGTCCTCGGGACCATCCCCGCACGCGCGGGGACCACAGTTCGTGACCTGCGACTTTATCGAGAGAAGGTGCTGTTTTTCTTCACTTTCATTGAATCCGGCATATCGGACAAAACTGCCATCGCTTCCCGTAGCCCCGCCCCCAAGTGGCACGCCGCCCTCAAGCGCCCGGTCACCCCCGCAGCGACTTCCCGAACCCCGCCGCCAGCGGCATCCGCAGTCCCAGCGGCGGCGGTGCCGCCAGTGCGTCGGCGACCGGGCGGGCGTACGACCGGCCGAACAGTGAACCGCACACGAAGTCCGCGGCCAGGGCCGTCACCTCGGCTCGGTGCTGGCGCAGTGCGTGGCCGTCCGAGTGGACCTCGAAGCGGCAGGTGTCGCGGTTGGTCTTCTTGGCCCGCTCGGCCAGCCGGAAGGACAGCTCCGGGTCGGTGCGGGCGTCGTTGGTGCCGTGGACGAGCAGCACCTGACGGCCGAGCAGGTGCTTCACCGGCTCCGGTCCGTCGGCCCCGTCCGCCCCGTCCGCCCCGTCGGCCCCGTCCGCTCCGGCCGCCCCGCCCTCGGGCAGCCAGGGGGCCATCGCCAGCACGGAGGCGACCGCGGCGTGGCCGCCGGCCCGGAGTGCGGCGCGGCCGCCCATGCCGTGTCCGGCCAGGCAGACGGGGACGTCGCCGTATCGCCGTACGACCTCCTCCACCGCCCATTCGGCGTCCGCCGCCGGGTGGGCGTCGGTGGCGTTCCAGCCCCGGCAGCGGTAGCGCACCACATGCGCGGCGAGCCCGTCCTCCTGGCCGGCGCGGGCCAGGGCGCGGGCCAGTGGCAGCTGGAATGCGTACGAGAGGGGGGACGGGCGACGGTGCGAGTCGGGCTCGCCGTCCGGGAGCAGCAGAACGACGCCGCTGACCGCGGTTGGAGCTCCGGCCGTCCTGACGGCCCGTCCCAGCCTTGCGGCGGGCAGGGGGAGTGCGCGCTGTGCCATGACAGAACAGTGTCAGAAGGACAGGTGTACTCCACCCGTATTCGCGGTCACTGTTACGCATCGGCAAGCGACAATCTACGCGCGTAGGCGCTAGAGTGCGCAAATGATGAGCCCGACCCTTCATGTGCCCGGCCAGGATCAGATCCGGCGTGCCCCCAAGGTGCTTCTCCACGACCATCTCGACGGCGGCCTGCGCCCGGGAACGATCGTCGACCTCGCCCGCGAGAGCGGATACGAGGGACTTCCCGAGACCGAGTCCGACAAGCTCGGCATCTGGTTCCGCGAGGCGGCCGACTCCGGTTCGCTGGAGCGCTACCTGGAGACGTTCGCCCACACCTGCGCCGTCATGCAGACCCGCGAGGCGCTGGTCCGGGTGGCCGCCGAATGCGCCGAGGACCTGGCCGCGGACGGTGTCGTCTACGCCGAGGTGCGGTACGCCCCCGAGCAGCACCTGGAAGCCGGACTGACCCTCGAAGAGGTCGTCGAGGCGGTCAACGAGGGCTTCCGCGAGGGCGAGTCGCGGGCCCGCCGGGACGGGAACCGCATCCGCGTGGGCGCCCTCCTCACCGCGATGCGGCACGCGGCCCGCTCCCTGGAGATCGCCGAACTCGCCAACCGCTACCGCGACCAGGGCGTGGCCGGCTTCGACATCGCGGGCGCGGAGGCGGGCTTCCCGCCCACCCGGCACCTCGACGCCTTCGAGTACCTCAAGCGCGAGAACAACCACTTCACCATCCACGCGGGCGAGGCCTTCGGCCTGCCGTCGATCTGGCAGGCGCTCCAGTGGTGCGGCGCGGACCGGCTCGGCCACGGGGTCCGCATCATCGACGACATCGAGGTCACCGACGACGGCGTGAAGCTCGGCCGCCTCGCCTCCTACGTACGGGACAAGCGCATCCCGCTGGAGCTGTGCCCGACCTCCAACCTCCAGACCGGCGCCGCCGCCTCGTACGCCGAGCACCCCATCGGGCTGCTGCGGAAGCTGCATTTCCGGGCCACCGTGAACACGGACAACCGGCTGATGAGCGGTACGAGCATGAGTCGCGAATTCGAGAAGCTGACCGAGACCTTCGGATACACGCTCGACGACATGCAGTGGTTCACCGTCAATGCGATGAAGTCGGCATTCATTCCTTTTGATGAGCGTCTGGCGATGATCAACGATGTGATCAAGCCCGGATATGCCGAGCTGAAGTCGGAGTGGCTCTTCGAGCAGACCGCTGCGACCAGCGTTTCTTCCACGTCCGTGGGCTGATCCCGGCTTCGCGGACAACGGCCGGGACGCCGAATTCCCGGCCGTTTTCCGTGTGTCGGCGTGTTTGCGGGAAGAGTGTCGGGCTGGCTACTTTTCGGAGCCCCCCACGTCCCTCTCCCCAAGGATGAATTTCACATGAAGCAGTCTGCTGTCAGGACTCTCGGCGTCGCCGCTCTCGGTGCCGCCTTCGCCGCCGCCGCCGCGGGCACCGCCTCCGCCGCCGTGCTGCCGACCGACGCCGCGACCACCGCTCTGCCGGTCGCGAGCGCGGCACTGGGAACGGCGACCCAGAGCCTGCCGGTACAGGAGACGGCCACCAAGCTGCTCGGCACGGACCAGCAGAAGCTCGTCGGTCAGGCCACCACCCCGGTCAAGGGCCTGCTCGGCGGCATGCCCGCGGGCGGCCTGAAGACCAGCGGCCTGTCGACCAACGGTCTCCCGCTCGGCGGCTGATCCCCGTACACACGCCTGTGGGGCGGACACCCGGACCGGGTGTCCGCCCCACAGGCGTATGCGTACCGGGTCACCAGGCGGTGGCCGAGGACGTCTTCTCGGACGGGAACAGCAGCCACAGCGCCAGGTAGAGCAGGCACTGCGGCCCCGGCAGCAGGCAGGAGACCAGGAAGATGACGCGCATGGTCCCCGCGGAGGTGCCGAAGCGCCGTGCCAGCGCTGCGCACACTCCGCCGATCATGCGTCCGTCACGGGGGCGGGCAAGTGCGGCCATGGTGGGCTCCTTCGCGAACCGTTGCTGAGGGAGCAGCTCCGTCGTGCTCCCGATGTCTCCATGGTGGCGCGGCGAAGGGGGGCAAAGCGTCGCTCTATGGTGCGATCCCGACCCTGGGAATCGTCGGGGTCGAACCCTGGATCGCCTCGTCCCTCGGGTGGGGGGCCACCCCGACCCGCTCCTGCTTCCGGCGGCGCAGCCGCGCCCGGCACATCGGCACCACGAGCAGATGGGCGATGGCCACACCGGTCGTGTTCAGCAGCAGCGAATCGACATCGACGACCTGACCGGGCACGCCGGTCTGGGCCAGTTCGATGGTCGTCGAGATCAGCGCACCCGCCGCGACGGTCCGGGCCAGCGAGGCCCACGGGGAGACGGAGAGCCGGCCCCCGGCCATCGGCAGCAGCACGCCCAGCGGGGCGAGCAGCAGCAGCCCCTCACCGATCCGGCGGGCCGCCTCGACCGGGCCGAGGGACAGATCCGCTCTTATACCGGCGAAGGGTCGGAGATTCGAGGCGCCCATCCACGGCACATCGAGCGGGCGCAGGGTCAGCCACCCGACAAGCAACAGATGCGCGAGGAGCAGAGAGACCCCGGCCGCGCGGAAGCGGATGACGGCTGTACCGTCCGAACCTTGACGCACGCCACCCAAGACGCGACGAACGGCAGGATCGGTTCCGCCGCCCCGAAATCCGACTTCTCCGGCGCCGTCGAGCCGCTCACCGGGGCGTTCGGTTTCCCGTAGCGCCTGCCGTCGAGTCGTTCACCGGGGTGTTCGGTCCGTCGTACCGTCCGCCGCCGAGTCGTTCACCGGGGTGTTCGGGTCCGCCGTACCGTCCGCCGCCGAGCCGCTCACCGGGCGTTCAGTTCCCCGCACCGACCGCCGGCGTCGGTACCGCCTTGGGCCGCGCCTTCATCTCCGAGGTGCACAGGTACCCGCGCGGCGGGTAGGCCCCGGGCCCGCCCAGTACCACCGTGCCCTCCGGGGCGAGCGAGTCGCTCTCCGCGTACGTGCAGACGATCTGCGCCAGCGCCTCGGACCGCAGGTCCTCCGGCTGCTCGCTGAGCCGCAGCGTGCCCGCCCGGTCGCCGCTGCGGGCCCCGTCGACCCGCAGGGTCTTCGGCACGGTCGTGGAGTACCCGGCCTGCCGCTCCGCGGCGGGCGGCTTCAGCAGCAGCTCGTCCAGGAGCGCCTGCGCGACCCGGACCCGGTCGGTGCCGTTCTCGTCGATCTGCACCGTGCGGTCCACCGTGACCAGCTGCGAGGAGCAGACCAGATAGATCTGTACGGGGATGCCCCTGGCGGCCTGTGTCGTGACGTTCTCCGCGGACATCGTGCACGGCACCTGGGACGGTGCGGCACCGGCGTCCACCGGCACCGTGGTGGACCTGATCCCGCAGCCCGCGGCCAGCACGGCCGTGACCACGGTCCCGGCCAGTGCCACGGCCGTACGGCGCGCCCGGCGGTTGTCGCTGACCATCACGTCGCGTCGCCCTCCTCGTCCCGGTCCCCGGCATCGTGCCCACCGCCGGAACGGGTGAGCTGCTCGGCGTCGCGCGGCAGCCGCAGCACGAACACCGCGCCGTCGCCGTCCGGTGAGTTCGCGGCTGTGATGTCACCGCCGTGGATGTGCGCGTTCTCCATGGCGATCGAAAGACCGAGACCGCTGCCCTCGGAACGCGGGCGTGAGGCGCTGGCCTTGTAGAACCGGTCGAAGACATGGGGCAGCACGTCCTCGGGGATGCCGGGGCCGTGGTCCCGGACCTCGATGACCAGCTGGTCGCCCTCGGTCCGCACCGTGACCCGTACCGGCGAACCGCCGTGCTTGAGCGCGTTGCCGATCAGATTCGCCAGGATCACATCGAGCCGGCGCGGGTCCAGGCGGACCATCATGCCGCGCTCGGCGTCCAGGTCCACCGCGTCCAGCCAGGCGCGGACGTCGATGCAGGCGGTGACCTGGTCGGCGACGTCCACGGTGTCGAGGACGAGCCGGGCCGTCCCCGCGTCGAAGCGGGTGACCTCCATCAGGTTCTCCACCAGGTCGTTGAGGCGCCGGGTCTCGCTCACCACCAGACGCACCGCGGGCGCGATCATCGGGTCGAGGCTGTCCGCCTCGTCCTCCAGCACCTCGGTGACGGCGGTCAGCGCGGTGAGCGGGGTGC
Source organism: Streptomyces sp. CLV115 (assembly GCF_038448545.1). Classification (NCBI taxonomy): domain Bacteria; kingdom Bacillati; phylum Actinomycetota; class Actinomycetes; order Kitasatosporales; family Streptomycetaceae; genus Streptomyces; species Streptomyces sp. CLV115. The sequence continues at coordinate 1,946 of NZ_JBCEWQ010000191.1, read as the reverse complement.
GCAGTTCGTGCGACATGTCGGCGACGAACCGCCGGCTCGCCTCGTCCCGCGCGCTCATGTCCGCGACCCGCTTCTCCAGCGAACTCGCGGTCCGGTTGAACGTACGGGAGAGATCGGCCAGTTCGTCCGTGCCGGACACCACGAGCCGGGTGTCGAGCTTGCCCTCGCCGAGCTTGCGGGCGGCGTCGCCGAGCCGCTGCACGGGCCGCAGCACGGTCGTCGCGGCGGCCTGCGCGAGCAGCGCCGAACCGATCAGCGCGAGCCCGGTGGCGATGCCCAGGGACCAGGCCAGGGAGTTGAGGTCCTGCCGCTCCTGGTCGAGCGACTTCAGCATGTAGCCGGTCGGGCCGCCGCCGATGATCTTCGTACCGCCCACCAGGTACGGCGTGCCGCGGATGCTGGTCCGCTGCCAGAACAGGTGGTACTCGTACTTGTTGCCCGCCTCCACCGGCTGTCTCTTGTTGACCGCCTTCTGCAGCGACAGCGGCACGTTGTCGAGGGTGAAGGTGTCCAGGTCCGAGTTGCCGACGATCGGCTTGCCGGTGTCGCGCTCGTCGACCAGCAGCACGCTGTAGCCCGGCGAACTGCTCGCCATCTGCACCGCGGCGTTCTGCAGATCGTCCCTGGTGGGGTGGAGCGGCAGCGAGGCCGCCCGGCTCTGCATCTCCTGGCGGAAGTCCCCGAGCGCGGAGTCCTGGGTACGGGTCAGCACGGCCTCGCGGTTCAGCCAGTACGCGATCCCCGACGCGGACACCGCCGCGGTCAGCGCCACCAGCGCGAACACCACGACGAGCCGCAGCCGCAGACTGGTCCAGCGGAGCCCGGCGAGCAGGCTCCGTTTGACGGCATCGCTCACTGAGGCGAGTCCAGTCGGTAGCCCACACCCCGGACGGTACGGATCAGCGTCGGCGACGACGGCACGTCCTCCACCTTGGCCCGCAGCCGCTGCACACACGCGTCCACCAGCCGGGAGTCACCGAGGTAGTCGTGCTCCCAGACCAGCCGGAGCAGCTGCTGGCGCGACAGGGCCTGGCCCGGCCGGCGGCTCAGCTCCAGCAGGAGACGCAGCTCGGTCGGCGTGAGCTGCAGATCCTCCCCGTTCTTGGTGACGGTCATCGCGGAACGGTCGATCACCACGTTCCCGAACGAGGCGGAGTCGGTGGACTCGCGCTCGCCCCGGCGCAGCACCGCGCGGATACGGGCGTCGAGCACCCGGCCCTGCACGGGTTTCACCACGTAGTCGTCGGCGCCGGACTCAAGCCCGACCACGACGTCGATGTCGTCGCTGCGCGCGGTCAGCAGAATGATCGGCAGCTGGTCGGTGCGCCGGATGCGCCGGCACACCTCGAAGCCGTCGATCCCGGGCAGCATCACATCCAGCACGACCAGGTCCGGCCGCTGCTCACGCAGCAGTTTCAGGCCGTCCTCTCCCGTCGCCGCGGTGGCCACACGGTGGCCCTGGCGTGACAGCGAGAGTTCGAGGGCCGTGCGGATGGCGTCGTCGTCCTCGATCAGCAACAGGAAAGGCACGCTGGTCATTCTGACCCATGGTGGCGCCCCAGTTCGACAGTTGGGGTCGACTCATACATCCCGCGCGCCCCAGGAGCACGCTCGGCGGGCCCTGTGACAGGCCTGTGACAGTCGGCGGACAGCGTCATGAAACTGCCCCGGCAAGCTCATTGGCACAAGGAACGGACGGACTCCACCGATGGGGGGCGCGAGATGAACGCAACTCACAGCACCACCGCAAGCGCAGTTGTCACGCGTCTCCACGACGTCGGCCGGAGTACCGAGAAGTCCGGCGTCGGAGGGAGTACTTCCCTGGCCGAGCGCAGCCGAGACCTCGGGGGAGGGCGGGGATGCGTTCGTGGCGCCGGTCGTCAGCACCTGTCGTACATGACAGTCGTTGACGTGCCTGTGGGGGGCAACGGGGGAATCAACGGGGG
>NZ_JBCEWQ010000190.1:0-15568 GCF_038448545.1 Streptomyces sp. CLV115 | reverse complement strand
CCCCCCGGCCCGCCGGACCTCCCGCCGGGCCGCCACCAGCCACCCCGGGTGAGCTGCGGACATCGCTGCGGGTCTCGGTCGACACCATGCCGTACCTGCTCGACCACTGCTTCTTCGAACAGCCGCCGCAGGCCGATCCGTCGGACCGCTGGCCCGTCGTGCCCGGCACCACCGTCATCGGGCACCTGATGGACTTCGCCGAGCGCTCAGCACCCGGTCTGCGCGCGGTGGCCGTCCACGACGTCCGGCTCACCCAGTGGATCACCGCCGTCCCCGCGGTGGACATTCCCGTACACGTCGCACCCCGGCCTCCGCACCCCTCGGGGGCGACCCGGGTGACGGCCACCCTCGGCCCGTACGCCCGGGCCACCGTCGAACTCGCGCGGAACCATGATCCCCGACCAGCCGCCGCCTGGACCTTCCCCGAGGACGAGGAGCGCCCCTGCGGCATGACGGCCGCTGAGCTGTACACCCGGCGCTGGATGTTCCACGGCCCCCGCTTCCAGGGCGTCACCGGACTGACCGCGGTCGGCGACGCGCACGTCCGAGGAGTCATCACCACCCCGCCCGCCCCGGGAGCCCTGCTGGACAACGTCGGCCAGCTGCTCGGCTACTGGATCATGTCCCAACTGCCCACCCGGACCACCGTCTTTCCCGTCGGCATGCGGGAGATCCGCTTCCACGGCGCGCACCCCGCGCCGGGCGAACGGCTCGACTGCCTCATCCGCATCGTCTCCGTCACCGACACCACGCTCGAAGCCGATATGCAACTGGTCCGACAGGGCCGCGTCTGGGCCGAGTTCAAAGGCTGGCGCGACCGCCGCTTCGACAGCGATCCGCACATCCGCCGGGTGGACCGCGAACCGGAGCACCACACCCTCTCCGAGCCGCAGCCCGGCGGCTGGGCGCTGCTCCATGAACGCTGGCCCGACCTGGCCACCCGCGAGCTGATCATGCGGAACATGCTGGCCGGGGAGGAACGTACCGCCTACGACGCGCACCCCCCGCGTGGCCGGCGCCAGTGGCTCCTCGGCCGGATCGCGGTCAAGGACGCGGTGCGCCGGCGTCTGTGGGACGCCGGCAGCGGCGGGATCTTCCCCTCGGAACTACGGGTCGCCAACGAACCCACAGGCCGCCCGTACGTCACCGGCGGATACGGCCGCACCCTCCCCGACCTCCACGTCTCCCTCGCCCACCGGGCAGAGGCCGCGGTCGCGATCGCGAGGACCGGCCCCTGCGGCATCGACATCGAGGAGGTGACCGAGCGCCCGGACGGAACCCTTGAGGCGGCGCTCGGCGCCCGGGAACGGGAACTGCTCGCATCACTGGTCCGCGACACCGGCGAACCCGAGGCCCTGTGGTTCACCCGCTTCTGGACCGCCAAGGAGGCCGTCGGCAAGGCCCGCGGCACCGGCCTGGCCGGAGCCCCGAAGAACATCGAGATCAACGCCGCCACCGGCACAGCACTGACCGTCCGCACCGGGGGCGACACCTACCACGTCCATCACCGGACGGTCGGCAACCCACCCGGACTGCCCCCCAGGAACTACGTCGTCGCCTGGACGACCGCCCACGATGAGGAGAGCGACGATGACCGCTGAAGGCCACCGCGCCGTACTGTCCGCCCGGCTCGAACAGACCGTGCTGGACGAGGTGACCGGCATGCTGCGGGAGGTGCTCGGCGAGTACGAGTTCACCGACGCCGAGATCACCATGAGCACCCGATTCCACGACGACCTCGAACTTGAGAGCATCGACCTGGTCACGCTCTCCGCGGCGCTGCGCGAACACTACGGTGACTCCGTCAACCTCGCCGCCTTCATCGCGGACCGCGGACTTGAAGAGATCATCGCGCTGACCGTGGGCGACCTGGTGCACCACGTCGTGGCATCCCTCTCCGCGCCCGCGGCCGAGGAGGTCTGAACATGGCGAAGGTCCGCGTCGGTGAACTCGACGTCCACGTACAGCGCATGCCGGCGGCCGGGTCGCCGGCCGAAGACCCGCCGCCCCTCGTGGTACTGGTCCACGGTCTGCTCATCGACAGCCTGGCGAGCTACTACTTCTCGCTCGGCCCCGCCTTCGCCGAGCGGGGCATGGACGTCCTCATGTACGACCTGCGGGGGCACGGACGCACCAGCCGGCCTGCCACGGGCTACCGCCTGGAGGACTTCGTATCGGACCTGGACGGACTCCTCGACGCCCTCGGGGAGGACCGCCCGGCGCATGTCGTGGGCAACTCCTTCGGCGGCGCCATCGCCTACGGGCTGGCCGCCGCCCGGCCCGACCGCGTCCGGTCCGTCATCGCGATCGAGTCCGAACCGCCGGTGAAGTCGTGGGCCGAGAAGATGGCCGAGGGCCTCACCGGCGAAGAAGGCGGCCTGGTGGTCAAGGAAGTGCGCACCTGGCTCGCCGAGGATCCCGAACGCAACGCGCGCCCCTTCCAGCTCGCCGGACGGATCCTGGACAGCACCACGCTCGGCGAGGACATCCCGCGCAGCCGCGTCCTGGACGCCGGGTTCCCCGAGATCCGCTGCCCCGTGTTCGCTCTGTACGGCGCCGACTCCAAACTCTCCGGCCAGGCCGCCCACTTGGCCGCCACTCTTGAGCACTGCCGCACCGTCGTCCTGCCCGACCAGGGGCACTCGGTGCTCGTGGAGCGCACGACGGAGACGGCCGGCCTGATTCTGGACTGGTTCGAGGACGACATCCACACCCCTCTGAAGGCGGGCTAGATGAGCCGGTTCCTGTTCGTCGTGCCGCCCCTGGTCGGTCACATCAACCCGGCGGTCGGCACCGCAGCCGTGCTCGCCGCGCGGGGGCACGACATCGCCTGGGCCGGACCTGCCGACCTGGTTCACCGCCTGGCCGGACCCGACGCCCGCGTGTTTCCCTGCGTGCTGCCCGACCCGGCCCTGGAGAACGCCGAGGAGCTCGCGAGCCGGAGCGCCGACCTGAAGGGCCCCGCGGCCTTCCAGTTCCTGTGGGAGCGTTTCCTGATCCCGCTCGCCGATCACATGGCCCCCCGAATACGCGCGGCCGTCGAGGAGTTCGGCCCGGACGTCGTGATCGCCGACCAGCAGACCGTGGCGGGCGGCCTCGTCGCCGAGTCGCTCGGCCTGACCTGGGTCACCTCGGCGACCACCTCGGCCGAACTTGTCGACCCGCTCGCGGGCATGCCCAAGGTGGCGGCCTGGCTGGACGGCCTCATCGAGGCACTGCGCGGTCGGATCGCGGGCGGGAGGGGCGCGGCCGACCCGAGGATGTCCCCGCACGGCATCCTCGCCTACACCACCAGTGCCCTGCTCGGCCCGACCCAACTGCCCGAACACGTATGGCTGGTGGGCCCGTCCGTCACCGACCGTCCGGCATCGGCCGACTTCCCCTGGGAATGGTTGGAAGGACCGGAGCGCACCGTCCTCGTCAGCCTGGGCACCGCCAACGGGGATGCGAGCGGGCCGTTCCTGAACGCCGCGGTCCGGGCGCTGTCGGACCTGCCCGGAATACGCGCCGTCGTCGCCGACCCCGCAGGCACCGTGACCGAGTCGGGCGAGAACATTCTGCTGCGCCCGCACGTGCCCCAACTGCCGTTGCTCGCCCACGTGGACGCCGTCGTCTGCCACGCCGGGCACAACACCGTCTGCGAGGCGCTGTGGCACGGCGTCCCTCTGGTGGTCGCTCCGATCAGGGACGACCAGCCCATCGTCGCGGGCCAGGTCACCGCCGCGGGCGCGGGCGTCCGGCTGCGCTTCGGCCGTGCCGACGCGCGACGCATCGCCGAGGCCGTCGGCACAGTCCTGGACGAGGCGGCCGGACACCGCGAAGCGGCGCGTGCGATCGGCCTCTCGTTCCGGGGGGCGGGCGGAAGCGAAGCAGCGGCCGACCGTCTCGAAGGTCTCCTGTCGCGTCCCGAGCCGGCCTCCAGCGGCCACGCGCGCGGCCGGGAACACGGAAGGACGGGCACCCGATGACGGATGGCGCCCCGTCTGCCGACAGCCCTCCGGGAACCTTCGGCTCGCTCCTCGGCCACGCCCGGCCCCACTGGCGCGCCCTGACACTGTCCCTCGTCCTGAGCCTGCTGGCCGGCGTCTCCGGACTCGTCCAGCCGAAGTTCGCCCAGCACATCCTGGACCGGCTCGCCACCGGTGGGAGCGTTGCCCGGCCGATCGCCGTGCTGGCTGCGCTGCTCGTCGCGGGCGCGCTCCTGACCGGGGCGAACGCCTGGCTTGAACAGCGCACGTCCGAGCGCGTGGTCCGGCACGTCCGCCGCGACCTGGTGCACCGGCTGATCCGGCTGCGTGTGACCGAGATCGACCGCCGTCCGCCCGGCGACCTCATCGCGCGCGTCACCTCGGACAGCACCCTGCTCAAGAGTGCCGCCACCCAGGGCCTGATCATGTCGGTCAACGGGCTGCTGACATTCGTCGGAGCACTGGTCATGATGGCCACCCTGCACCTCGGGTTGCTGGCGGCGACGATACTGGTCCTCGCGCTTGTGGGGGTCGTGATGACCGTCGTGCTGCCCCGGATCCGGCGGGCGGTCGCACGCGAGCAGAGCGCGGTCGGTGTCGTCGGTTCCCTCCTGGACCGCTCGCTCGGGGCAACCCGCACGGTCAAGGCCAACGGCGCCGAAAGCCGCGAGACGCGGGCGGCCCAGGACGCCGTGGAGGACGCCTACCACGCCGGCCTGATCAGTGCGCGCTACAGCGCGATCGTCACCATGCTCGGCGGCGCCTCGATCCAGACGGCGTTCCTGGTGGTGCTCGGACTCGGCGGGATGCTCGTCGCCAACGGCAGCATGGACGCCTCCGCGCTCATCGCCTTCCTGCTGTACGTGTTCTTCCTGGCGAGCCCGATAGCCTCGCTGGTCGGCGGGGCGGCGATGCTGCAACAAGGCCTCGGCGCCGTCGGCCGCATCGACCAGGTCGCGGTCATGCCCCTGGAGGACGACATCGACCCGGCGCTCGCCGACGTCACCACGTCCGGCCCACCTCCGACGGTCGAAGTGGCAGGCTTGGAATTCGCTTACGCAGGACGGTCCCCGGTGCTGCACGGCGTGAGCTTCACCGTCCCCGGCGGTACCCAGACCGCACTGGTCGGCCTGTCGGGCGCCGGGAAGACCACGCTGTTCTCACTGCTGCAGCGGTTCTACGAACCCAACGCCGGGTGCCTGCGTATCGGTGGGCAGGACATCGCGTCCCTTCCCCGCGCCGAGGTGCGCCGCCGGATCGCCTACGTCGAGCAGGACGCCCCCGCGCTGGCCGGTACCTTCCGCGAAAACCTGCTGTACGCGGCGCCGGACGCCCCCGACGAGGACATCGCCGAGGTTCTGCGGGTCACCCGGCTCGACGATCTGGTGGCCCGGTTGGACAAGGGCCTGGACACACCGGTCGGAGCCAGGGGGGTCACACTCTCCGGCGGTGAACGCCAGCGGCTGGCCATCGCGCGAGCTCTGCTGCGCCGACCCGAGGTACTGCTCCTGGACGAGGCAACGGCTCAGCTCGACGCGCGCAACGAACAGGCGCTCAGCGAACTGGTCACCGGCCTGGCCCGGCACTGCACGGTGCTGCTCATCGCGCACCGGCTGTCCACCGTGATCGAGGCGGACCAGATCGTCGTCCTCGAACACGGCAGGGTCCGGGCCGTGGGCACCCACCACGCGCTGATGGATGACGACGAGCTCTACCGCGAGCTCGCCGCCACCCAGCTTCTGGCCCGGGCGTCGCCGACCCAGTGACCTGTTCCATGGGCCGGCCACTCCTCGGCCCCCCCCCGGCGCGTTCTTCGGGCCGGCGGGCCGAGGAGTGGCGTGCACCAGGGCCGGTACACCTGCGCGTGCCACGGCCTCGAAGACCCGTAGGACCTCAGGACGTTGCCGGTCCCCGGCCTGCCGGGCTACGGATGCAGGAGGGTCTTGACCATCCCGTCCTGCTTGTCCTGGAACATCGCGTACGCCTTGGGGGCGTCCGACAGCGGAAGGTGATGGGTGGCGAATCCGTCCACTCCGAGCACGTCCTCGTCGTCGAGCAGCGGAAGGATCTCCGGCACCCAGTGCCGGACGTTGGCCTGACCCATCCGCACCTGGATCTGTTTGTCGAACAGGGTCAGCAGGGGCAGAGGATCCGCCGCGCCTGCGTAGACGCCGGAGACCGAGACGGTTCCGCCGCGGCGCACCACGTCGATCGCGGTGTACAGGGCGGACAGACGGTCCACACCCGCATGCTCCATGAGCCTGCGGGCGACCATGTCGGGCAGCAGGCCGGTGGCCCGCTGCGCGGTCTTCGCGAACGGCGCGCCGTGGGCCTCCATCCCGACCGCGTCGATGACGGCGTCGGTGCCCCGGCCGTGGGTGATCTCCCGGATCGCGTCCGGCAGCTCCTTGCCGCAGCGGCTCACGTCGAAGACCTGAACGCCCCGCTCGGCCGCCCTGGCGAGGCGTTCGGGCACCAGGTCGACGCCGATCACCAGTGCGGCGCCGAGGTGCCGGGCGACCCTGGTCGCCATGTCCCCGATGGGCCCGAGCCCCAGTACCGTGACACTGCCCCCCGGAGGAATGGACGCGTACCGAACCGCCTGCCAGGCGGTGGGCAGCACGTCGGACAGATAGATGTAGCGGTCGTCGGGCGGACCGTCCGGAACAGGGATCGGCAGTGTGTTCCCGAACGGCACGCGGAGCAGTTCCGCCTGCCCGCCGGGGACCTGCCCGTACAGCTTCGTATACCCGAACAACGCGGCTCCGGTTCCCTGCTCGCGGACCTGCGTGGTCTCGCACTGGGAGTGCAGACCCCTCTCACACATGAAGCACGTGCCGCAGGAGACATTGAACGGAACCACGACACGGTCACCCACCCGCACCGCCGTGACGTCGCGGCCCGCCTCCTCCACCACCCCCATCGGTTCATGGCCGAGGACGTCGCCCTGCTCCAGGTACGGTCCGAGCACCTCGTACAGGTGCAGGTCGGAACCACATATTCCGGTGGACGTGATGCGTACGACGATGTCGGCGGGGCCCTCGATGTGTGGATCCGGGACGTCCTCCACCCGCACGTCCCGACGTCCCTGCCAGGTGAGTGCACGCATGGTGTCTCTCCTCACTGCGGTACCTCTGGATCGCGGGCCGGCCGCTCCCGGCCAGGTCGCCCTTTGCCCCGCCGCCGGGAGTCCGGTCACCGGTGCCTCGGCATCACGCCGGCTGTCTCCCGCACACGCACGGTCACGCTCCCAGACCCTTGCGTGCTGCGATCTCCTTCGCACGATCCTCGGAAGCACCGCGCTTCTGCGCGCTGTTCTGCGTCAGCTTCTTTCCTGCCACGACATCCGCTTCGACCAGGGCCCACGGCCCGTGGCGGATGGCCGCGACAGGCCGCCCGGACGAGGTGAAGGAGCGCACGATGCCGGTGGTGGGCCCGGCCCGCGCAGAGCGTCGGCGTTGAGTGTGCCACCCGGGACGAGCAGCAGGTCGTAAGCGGCCGGTCCACGTCGGTCAGGGCGTCATGTGGAGGTCCCGTCCGGCAGGCGGAGGAAACCCGTGCTACCCGGACTGATCAGCTGCCCCGTTCGAGAGCCGGTGCACCGTGCTTCGAGAGCCGGTGCACCGTGCCCCTTCAGGCGCTTGCTCGGTGGTCCTACCAGTAGTGCCTTCGCCCGGCGACAGCGTGTCCCATCCCGCCCAGGATCCACAGGATCAGACCCACTACGGCGAGAATGATTCCTATCGTCCACAGGATGGAAATGCCGGTCACGAAACCGACGACAAGCAGGATGACTCCAAGAATGATCACGACACGCTCCGATCTCGTGTGTGCTCTTCTTTCACTCTGGCTCCAGTGAGCCGCCACGGCAACTGCCGCGTTCGTTGGGCCGGCAGGCCGTTGAGGATGCCGATCAGTGCAGCAGGCCGGCGAGGCGGCCGAGCGGCATCTGTGACCCCAATGGTGGGCTGTCGGACAAACACCTCCTGCGGCTGCAAGTTGCGGCCTGAGCGCCGTCCGGACAGTAACGCCGCACGGTTGCCGAAGGAGCTTTTCGGCTCGCTCGGGATGCGCAGGCCCCGAGACCGATCACTCTGGAGACAGGGCAGGGGTGTGCCGAGGAGGCAGCCTGCTGCATAAATTCCGACCAGCTGCAAATTCCGCGAAAAGGTGACGTGCCCATGAATGAAGGAAACAAGATCCTGCTTGCCGCTGCCTTGGTCGGTGGATATGTTCTGGGCCGAACGAAAAAAGGGCGATTCGCTCTCACTGCGGCGTCCTATATTGCTGGGCGTCAATTCTCTCTTGAGCCGCGACAGCTCGTGACTCAAGGGATGCGTAAGCTGGGAGAAATTCCCCAGGTTGCCGAACTGGGTGACCAACTGCGTGGGGAAGTGATGGATGCCGGCCGAGATGCTGTCGCCACTGCTTTCAACCGCCGGATGGCGACACTTGCTGATTCGCTTCATGAGCGAACGGCCCAGCTGGAGAGTGGTGGTCGAGAACCCGAGGGAGAAGAGGGGGATGAGGGGGAGTACGACTACGGCGATGAAGAAGAGCCGGAAGAGGAATACGAGGAGGAGGAAGAGTCAGAAGAGGGAAACGAGGAGGGAGTCGAGGGTTCGGAGCTGGGGGAGGAACGGGAGGAGCCGCCCCGACGTCGTACTTCACGAGCTGCTGAGGAGCGGGCGCCGCGTAGGCGCAAGTCGGCCGTGGGTCGACGCGAAGCGTCGAAACGTGCCAAGAGAGATCAGCGCAAGCCGGAACCTGATACGCCCACCAAGAAGAAGACGGCCTCTGGTGGGGCAGCGGCCAAGAAGTCTGCGCCGGTAAAGAGAACAGCTAAGAAATCTGCGCCCGCCAAGAAATCTGCTGCCAAGAAGTCTGCACCCGCCAAGAAGTCTGCGCCCGCGAAGAAAACTGCCGCGAAGAAGTCCACGACAAAGAAAGCCGCGACGCATAAAGCCGCAGCCAAGAAGGCGCCGGCCAGGAAGGCTGCCGCGGGGAAGGAGACCGCTCCCGCTGCGAAGAAGGCCGCCAGGAAGAGCACCAAGAAGGCGTCGTCGCGCACTGAGCGCCGGAGGTAACGGATCATGCCAGAAGCGGAAAAGGGTAATGCGTACTCGGGACTGGACCGACTGCGCGAAGAGCTCGGGGACTATCTGACGGCCCGGGTGGGGGACTTGGCAGAAAGAGCCGGCGACAGGCTGATCGACGCGACGGACCAGCTGACCCACGTTGCCGAGAACGGCGGGTCGCTCTCCAAGATCGGAGCCAATCTCCTCGGAGGTGACTCGCCTGTCAAAGCTGTGCTCTCCGGTGCGGCGAAGAACGTCAAGGACAACATCGTGGAGAAGGCCCAGGGCGTCCTGGGCGGCGGGAAGGGGCGCAAGTCGGGAGACAAGAAAGTCACAAACATCATCGAGGTCATCGACGTCGGTGTGCCGTTGCGTACTGCATACGACCACTGGACGCAGTACGAGAAATTCAGCAGCTTCACCAAGGGCGTGCGGGACGTTTCACGGACCGATGAGACATCCAGCGACTGGAAGGCCAAGGTTGGTCCATCGACCCGTGGCTGGAAGGCGACCGTTCAGGAGCAGGTGGCGGACGAACGCATCGTCTGGACCTCCGAGGGGGCCAAGGGGTCGACCCGTGGCGCGGTCAGTTTTCATGAACTGGCACCTGGACTGACGAGAATTGTGCTGGTCGTTGAATACTACGCGTCCGGTCTCTTCGAGAAGACCGGAAATCTGTGGCGTGCTCAGGGGCGGCGCCTTCGGCTGGACCTCAAAAACTTCCAGCGCCATGTCACGCTCACCGACGAAGAGCCTGAGGGCTGGCGTGGAGAAATCCGCGACGGCGAGGTCGTACAGACCCACGAAGAGGCCCTTGAAGAAGAAGCCGAGAACGACGAGGGCGAGGACGAGCGCGAGGGGGAGGGGTACGACGAGGACGAGCGCGAGGGGGAGGAGTACGACGAGGACGAGCGCGATGGGGAGGAGTACGACGAGGACGAGCGCGATGGGGAAGGCGAGGAGTATGACGACGAGTACGACGAGGACGAGCGCGAGGGGGAAGGCGAAGAGTATGACGAGGACGAGTACGAGGACGAGTACGACGAGGACGATGTAGACGTCGAAGGGGAGCGGCAAAGGGTGAGGCGGTAGCAACGCAGGACCACCAGCAACGCAGGACCGACCACCTGACTGGCAACCGGGCGCAGTCCCGCCGTCGCCCCGAGTGCGGCAGGCCTGCGCCCGGTCCTCTCGGCACCGTCAGTGCTTGAAGGTGTCCTTGCCCTTCTCGATCACCTGCTTCACCCTCCCCTTCGTCTTCTGGGCCCTTCCCTTTCCTTCCAGGCTTTCATTTCCCACGGCCTTGCCGGTCGCTTCCTTGGTCTTTCCCTCCGCTATTTTTCCAATGTTCTTGGTCTTCTTTCCTATGCCCATTTCGTGCTCCGTGAGAGTCATTCGGGCGGTGGTAGCAGAGACCCGAGAGGTCCGAGATCCAGATTGAGGTCTTCCATGGAAATCCCGTATCGGGCGCAGAGTTCAATCATACGGCTGTGCAGAATCATCAGAGTTGTTCCCAGGCGTTCCTCCTGTTCCTCGGTGAGGTCTCCTGCGTCGACGCGGTGAAGGGCTTGGCGCTCCATGAGTTGTCGCAGCAGCTCGACGACGGTGAGGACGAGCTTGATCAGGTCCCGTTCCACCGTGTCCGGTGCCGTGGTGATCCGGCGGGCCGGCCCTCGCGCGTCCGCCCTGCCCCGGGGCGGGGCGTCCTGTGGCATCGCGGGCAGCAGACGGAACGCGCGGGCAGCGGCGTCGGCAACCTCGTCGAGGCGATTACCGGGTGGATGTTCCTCAGACGTCATGGTCCTCTCCTGCGTGTGATGAGACGGCATTCCACGGGGAGGGATTCTGCTCGCTGATGGAGACGATCAGGGCACGCAGCGATATGCGCACGAGGTCGATGTCCGCGATGGAAAGCACGACGTCGCCGGTGAGGACCACGCCACCGCTCAGCAACCGGTCCAGCAGGTCGATCAGCGCGATCTGCCGTTCCGGCAGCGGCTCCTGCGACGTGGCCGGAAGGCCGCCCGCCGCCCTCATGGGGCAGCCCCCTTCAACGGTTCGATCTCGGCGGCGAAGGAGTACGGGGGCCACGGACCGGTGATCTCGATGCGGACCCCGTGAAGACCTTCCGCGGCCCTCATCACGGCGGTGCGAAACCCCTCGGCCTGGTGCAGCGGCACGAGGTAGGCGTCGTTGACGACGTTCTCTCCCGGCCCGCGAGCGAGTTCACCCTGCTGCGGTCGGTGCTGCACGCGATCGACCGCATGGGCGCGGGCGGCGGCCTGAACGCGCTCAGCCCCCCGTTCGGCATCCTGATAGGCCTCTTCGCGCGCGTGCCGCTGTGCTTTGCGCCGATTGAGATAGGCCCGCCCAGGGCTGAGGCCCGTCAGTGTGTCCGCTTCGGCCGGACTCTCACTCGCCGCAGCGTCCTCGACATAGAGCTTGACGCCCCACTCCACCTGTGCCGCCAGGTCCGTCAGCCGGCGATCGAACGACTCGTGGTGAGCCCGGAGCATGACACGTACGCGCTCGTCGTCCAGATACACCGTCGCCAGACGGAGTGGCAGGACGGTGGTGCGGGCGGCCAGCGCCTCGATCACGTGGTGGTGGGAACGGGCGACGGACTCCAGCCAGTCGATGTCCTCAAGATGGGCCCGCAGCGCGGCTTCTTGGAACTCCCGCTCGGGTACCGGGCTCACAGCGATCACCACGTCGTGACCCTCACGTGCCCGCACCAGGTGCACTGGTGCATCCGATACCCCGGCGAGCTCGGAGACGGCCTCCGCCAGTGATCCATCCTCGTCCCGCGCGACGGCGTACGCATAGGTGACGGCTTCGGTCATGTCTCGTCCCGCCCTTCGCCACGCGCTCTGGAATCTGCCCGTCCGGTGCGTGAGGTGCGGCGGGGAGCCGCAGGACGACTCTCCTTCTCGGCCGGTGGCAGCTCGCGGTCCTCGTGCAGGGCGGCGATCTCGGCATGCAGCCGCTTGTTCTCCTCGGCCAGTGACCGGTAGTCGTCGTTGGCGCGGGACGACAGCGCCGGGTCGTGCTCCCACCAGTCGATGCCCATCTCCTTCGCCTTGTCCACCGAAGCGACGAGAAGGCGCAGCTTGATGGTGAGCAGTTCGATGTCCAGGAGGTTGATCTGGATGTCGCCGGCGATGACGATGCCTTTGTCCAGGACCCGTTCCAGGATGTCGGCGAGATTGGCCGAGGAGCCCTGGCCGTACGGGGCGGACCGGGACGGCAGATCGCCCAGTCTCCTGGCGACGGAGTCGGACACGGACCCTGCACCTCGATTCCCTGGTATGACGTCGCATCAACAGCGCCGCCGGCCGTGCTCTTTCGTTCCGTGGATCGCGGGCGATCAGGTGGAGGTGCCCCGGAAATGCCCCCTGATCTCGTCCAGCCGGTCCAGCAGCGCGTCCTCGCGACGGTCGAATGTTTCCTCGTCGATCTCCCCGGCCAAGAGCTGCCGCTCCAGTCGGGCGAGTTCCTGTTCGACGGGTGCTGGATCGTAGTACTCGTTCTCCGCGGCCTCGACCACGCGCTCCATGACCCAGGCCACGCCTCGCACCGGAGCCAGTGGAAGGGTCGCGAGCTGAGTCAGCAGTCCCATGAAGGCTCCCTAGACGAAGCTGTAGGCGGGTAGTGGACCGAGGAGCCGCAGGTCGAAGTCCTCGCCCAGTTCCTTGGCAAGACCCTGCTCCTCGCTGAGAAAGTCCTGCTCGTCGTCCCGTGCCACGAGGAAGGAAACATTCAGGAAGCCGTTCCCGGCAGCCTGCGACGGGCGTTCCTCCCGGGCGAATCCGCGCAGCGCATCGAGAACCCCGGCCGCGAGGTGATCCTGTCGGGCCTGTACTTCCTGAGAGACCAATTCGCCGAGGGCCAGGGGGAGTTCCGGGCTGCTGTCACCACTCCTGATCGCCTCGTTGAGCTCTCGGGCTTCATCGGACTCCCGAAGTATCTGGCGCAGCAGGGCGTTCTCGTCCTGGGTGGCCTTCAGGTGGTACTCGACGCAGCCGTCCAGCGCTCGCAAGCGTTCGTCGAACTCATCCGCGCGGTCCTCCAGAACCGCTCGCACCGCATCGTCGTCCGTGGCCGTGAACCCGAACTGCAGTGGCAGAACCGTCCCGTCGGCCATCAGCCTTTCCTGGACAGCCTGGTGCGCGCCGAGATCCCGACGCTTGGGCCGCAGCTCCTCGGGCGCGTCGCTGACGACGGCGGAGAGTTTCCCGGTACGCACCGTTCGCAGTGCTGCCGGCGGATCCCCCACCCCGTCGAGGCCGTCCAAGTGCTGGGGATGGGAGGTCAGGACGATGGAGTAGACGTACACGGCCATGGCTCACTCCTCGCGGCGCCGGGCGGCGGGCCGACGCCGCGGCCGCTCCCGCCTCTCCTCGGGCTCCTTGCGCTTCTTTTCGGAACGCTCGGTCTCCTCGTCGTCGCCCCCCTTGAGGGCATCGGTCAGCACCTCGGCGGCCCCGCTCAGGGCCCCCTTGGTCTTCCCCTGTGCTCCGCTTTCGGTGACCTCGCCGACCAGGTCGGTCAGCTGGGACGGGGCCTTGCGG
Organism: Streptomyces sp. CLV115; assembly: GCF_038448545.1. Classification (NCBI taxonomy): domain Bacteria; kingdom Bacillati; phylum Actinomycetota; class Actinomycetes; order Kitasatosporales; family Streptomycetaceae; genus Streptomyces; species Streptomyces sp. CLV115. The sequence goes on along the minus strand of NZ_JBCEWQ010000190.1, from coordinate 1,951 downwards.
CCCGCTTCCAGGTCGAGGCGGTTGCACGCCTCTGCGAAGCGCAGGTAGGTGTCCACACTCGCCACGACTATGCGGGCATCGATCTTGAGGATCTCGATGCCCACCAGCGAGACACGCACAAAGACATCGATGACCAGGCCACGGTCCAGAATCAGATCGAGGATGTCGTAGAGATTGGCGGAACCTCCTCCACCGCCCCTGGCAATGGCTCCTCCGGCTTGCGGCACCACAGTCATGGTGCCCCCTTTCAACGGCTCACTCCGATGTGGCGCGGCCTTCACGTCCGGGCGGCGAACGGCGCATGGGTGGGGTGAAAAGGAGCCTCAGCCCCGGTCGATCTGCCCCCGGGTGTAGCGCCGTGTGCGTTCGTACGACACCAGTTCGCCGCCCTTTTCCAGCAACACCCGGTAACTGGCCATCACGCTTGTCGTGCCGGGAACGCGTTCCAGCTCCAGGACTTCTACATCCGCCTGCCAGCCGTCTTCGGTCGGTTTCAGCGCCGAGACGGATTCGGGAGCTCGTCCGAGAAGCTCCTGGAGCTGCTCAGCCGCGTACCGCATGGCCTTCGGTGCCGAAACCCGACGGGGCGCACGCTTCGTCGCGCTCGTACGACTCGTGTTGCCTTTCCCGGCGGTCTTCCTGCTGGACGGACGCCGGACACTCTCTGTCTCGTCCTCTTTGCCCACGGCCATGTTCCCTCTCCGGGGATTTCGGAGACGACATGCTGCCCGCGCCTTGTTCAAAAGACGCCATCCCATGGTAGTCGGAATGCGCCGACCGTTCACGGTTCCGGGGGGACCGTCACGTACGAATACGTCCGTACACGGAGCGAAGTCGAAGATGTATTCCCGCAGAACACGGCGACAGCAGCGCAAAAAATTTCCCTGCTCATCGTCGCGATCCTGCCCACCCGAATGCGACGGGGCGGGCGAAACCACGCGGTGAACCATGACAGGCGTCAGAGGGCCGCTGCTGGGAGAATTCAATGATGCGGACTGTTGGCGTCGAGGAGGAACTACTGCTTGTCGATACATGCAGTGGCGAGCCCCGGGCCCTGTCGACGGCCGTGCTGGCTGTCGCCGAGCGCCGCTCGGAGGGAGACTCGGTCTTCGAGCCGGAGCTTCATCGTCAACAACTGGAATTCTCCACCGAACCGTGCAGTGAGATGCGCGAACTCGCGGGCGAAATCCGCCGTTGGAGGGCTGAGGCCGCAAAGAGTGCCGCCCGGACCGGGACAGCTGTGGTTGCCCTAAGGGCTGTTCCGCAATTCCTGGCGGGCGTGCGACGACAGCTACGGCACCTCGCCGCGTTTTTGGAACGTCCACATACATCCAGTATGTGGACGTCCCTCCGCCTTGCGATGCACCGCATCTGACGCCGCACGCTGTTCCACCAGGAATTGCGGGACAGCCCTTGGCGACGGCTCCCTTGCCGGTCAGCCCCTCGGTCGGTGAGGGGAAGCGGCACAGTTGGCTGGCCGACCGGTTCGGCCGGACCACACAGGAACAGCTGATGTGCGGATGTCACGTACACGTTTCCGTGGTCTCGGACGAGGAGGGCGTCGGTGTGCTGGACCGGGTGCGCACATGGCTGCCAGTTCTGCTGGCGCTGAGTGCCAACTCGCCTTTCTGGCAAGGCCGCGACACGAAGTACAGCAGTTGCCGGAGCAGGGTCTGGGGGCGCTGGCCCTCCGCCGGCCCGGTCGAACTCTTCGGTTCCGCGGAGCACTACCACCAACAGGTCCGGGCACTCGTCGACACAGGAGTCCTGCGTGACGAGGGAATGATCTATTTCGATGCTCGGCTTTCACACCGGTACCCGACCGTCTAAGGGCTGTCCCGCAATTCCTGGTGGAACAGCGTGCGGCGTCAGATGCGGTGCATCGCAAGGCGGAGGGACGTCCACATACTGGATGTATGTGGACGTTCCGACAACGCGGCGAGGTGCCGTA
>NZ_JBCEWQ010000189.1:0-15712 GCF_038448545.1 Streptomyces sp. CLV115 | reverse complement strand
GGCTGGGGACGGGGCTTCCGGAGGGGGACTCGACGGTGGGTTCGGGAGTGGGCCCGGGAGTGGGTGCGACGGTGGGCCCGGTCGTGAGTTCGGCGACGGGGCCGGTGGTGGCGCCGGCGGTGGAGCCGGAGAGCGTGCGGGGGCGCCTCCCGAGGTGACGCCCGAGGTGACGCCCGAGGCGGACCCGGTGGTGGTGTCCCGGCCGGTGCGGGAGGAGACCGAACGGGAGCGCGCTCCGTGGGAGCCGCCTGCCGCTGCCCCGGGCGGGCCGGGGGCCACCCCCGTCGGCCCGACGCCGCCGCGTACCTTTGCCGCGCCGGCGATTCCGGTGGATCCGCCGCTCCCTCCGCCTTCTCCTGCGCCTGCGCCTCCATCGGCGTCCGAGCCGGTGTTCGCGCCTGCTCCTGTGCCTGCGCAGGCCGTGGAGCCGCCGGTCACGCCGCCTCCGCCTCCGGCGCCGCCCCTGCCCAGGCGGCCGGTGGCCGCTAAGCCCTCCGCTCCACCGCCACCCGCTGCCGCGCCCGTCACATCCGTCGCATCTGGCACACCCGCTGCATCTGGCACACCCGCTGCATCTGTCACACCCGCCGTATCTGTCACACCCGCCGTATCTGTCACACCCGCGCCGGAGGCGGAGCGCGAAGCCGGCTCGGTCGTCCGTCCCGTGATCGGCCATGTGGGTGACCGGCCGCCCACCTACGACCCCGAGCCCACCGCGCTGCCCGCCACCGTCCCGCAGGAGCTGGACGGCCTGGTCGCCGACACCGTGCTCGACGGTGCCCGCTACGGCACGTACACCCTGCGCGCCACCTCCGTGCGCGGGGACTCCGCGCGGTTTCGCGGCGAGCCCCGCCGCGATGCGCTGCTCACGGCGCGCTTCGGTACCGACGAACGCGCCCTGGTCCTGGTCGCCGTCGCGACCGGGGCCCGCGCCGCCGACGCGGCACACCTGGCGGCGGCCGATGCCTGCCGCTGGATCGGCGCAGCGGTCGGCCGCAGCCACGTCCGGCTCTCCGAGGACATAAGGGCGGGCCGCCGCGGGGACCTCAAGTCCGGGCTCAACCGCCTCACCGACCGCACGTACGGCAAGCTGCGGGCCCGCGCCGCCGAGCTGGGGGTGGAGCCGCAGCAGTACACGGCGGGACTGCGCTGCCTCCTGCTGCCGGCGGATCCGGACTGCCGTACACGGGTCTTCTTCGGCGTCGGGGCCGGTGGCCTCTTCCGGCTGCGCGACGGAGTCTGGCACGACCTCGAACCGGAGTTCCCAACCGCCGGAAGCGCCGGAAGCACCGGAAACGCCGGAAACGCCGGGAGCGCCGGGGTCGCCGGAGGCGTCGGGGACGGCGTCACGGACCCCAGGTCCGGGTTCGGGACTCCGCCACCCGAGGGTGGGGCCGAGGGCGGCCACCTCACCGTGGACCCGGCCGCCGCCTCGTCGCCGGGCCCGTATGCCGATTCTCCGCCCGACCCGCCTGCCCCGCCTGCCCCGCCCGCAGAACCGTTCCGCTTCCGGGGGTCGGTGGCCCGGCCGGGCGATGCCCTGCTGCTGTGCGGTCCCGGGCTGGCCGAACCGATGCGCGGCGAGCCCGCCCTGGCCGAGGAGCTCGCCGCACGCTGGGCGACCGAGGAGGCACCTGGGCTCGTGGCCTTTCTCGCGGACATCCAGCTCCGGGTGAAGGGGTACTCCGACGACCGTACGGCTGCGGGCGTCTGGGAGGCGTAACCGCGTGCGCCATGGGTTGATGGATGCGGAGTCCGGAAGTCGAAGCGCGGAAAGGGTACGCACCCATGGCCAAGCAGAACGTGTCGGAGCAGTTCGTCGACATCCTCGTCCGGGCGGGCGTCAGGCGTATGTACGGTGTCGTCGGCGACAGCCTCAACCCGATCGTCGACGCCATCCGCCGCAACCGGGCCATCGACTGGATCCAGGTCAGGCACGAGGAGACCGCCGCTTTCGCCGCCGGCGCGGAGGCCCAGGTCACGGGCTCGCTGGCGGCCTGCGCGGGATCCTGCGGCCCCGGCAATCTGCACCTCATCAACGGCCTTTACGACGCCCACCGCTCCATGGCACCGGTGCTCGCCCTCGCCTCGCACATCCCGTCGGGCGAGATCGGACTCGGCTACTTCCAGGAGACCCACCCGGAGCTGCTCTTCCAGGAGTGCAGCCACTACAACGAGATGATCTCCAACCCGCAGCAGATGCCCCGGCTGCTCCAGACCGCCATTCAGCACGCGATCGGCCGGGGCGGGGTCAGCGTCGTCACGATGCCGGGTGACATCGCATCGCAGCCCGCCCCGGAGAAGTCCATCGAGCACGCACTGGTCACCTCGCGGCCGACGGTCCGGCCCGGTGACGAGGAGATCGACAGGCTCCGCCGGATGGTCGACGAGGCGAAGCGTGTGACATTGTTCTGCGGCAGCGGCACGGCGGGTGCCCACGCCGAGGTGATGGAGTTCGCCGAACGGGTGAAGTCCCCGGTCGGGCACGCGCTGCGCGGCAAGGAGTGGATCCAGTACGACAACCCGTACGACGTCGGCATGAGCGGTCTGCTCGGCTACGGCGCCGCCTACGAGGCCACCAACGAGTGCGACCTCCTGATCCTGCTCGGCACCGACTTCCCGTACAACGCCTTCCTCCCGACCGATGTGAAGATTGTCCAGGTCGATGTGCGCCCCGAGCACCTGGGCCGCCGCTCCAAGCTGGATCTGGCGGTCTGGGGCGATGTCCGCGAGACCCTGCGCTGTCTGACGCCGCAGGTGAGGGAGAAGACCGACCGCAAGTTCCTCGACCGGATGCTGAAGAAGCACGCCGAAGCGCTGGAGGGCGTGGTCAAGGCGTACACCCGCAAGGTCGAGAAGCACATTCCGATCCATCCGGAGTACGTCGCCTCGGTGCTGGACGAACTGGCCGACGACGACGCCGTGTTCACCGTCGACACCGGAATGTGCAATGTGTGGGCCGCGCGATATCTCACCCCCAACGGCAAGCGCCGTGTCATCGGATCGTTCAGCCACGGCTCGATGGCCAACGCGCTCCCGCAGGCCATCGGCGCCCAGTTCACCGACCGGAACCGTCAGGTGGTCTCGATGTCCGGCGACGGCGGATTCACCATGCTGATGGGCGACTTCCTGACCCTGGTGCAGTACGACCTGCCGGTGAAGGTCGTGCTGTTCAACAACTCCTCCCTCGGCATGGTCGAGTTGGAGATGCTGGTCGCGGGCCTGCCGTCGTTCGGCACGGCCAACAAGAACCCGGACTTCGCCGCGGTCGCCCGCGCGTGCGGGGCGTACGGCGTGCGGGTGGAGAAGCCCAAGCAGCTCGAAGGCGCACTCAAGGAGGCCTTCAAGCACAAGGGCCCCGCGCTCGTCGATGTCGTCACCGACCCCAACGCGCTCTCCATCCCGCCGAAGATCAGCGCCGAGATGGTGACCGGCTTCGCGCTCTCCGCCAGCAAGATCGTGCTGGACGGGGGAGTGGGCCGCATGGTCCAGATGGCCCGCTCCAACCTGCGCAACGTGCCCCGCCCCTGAACGTACGCCGCCGCTGAACGTGCCCGCCCCCGAACGTGCCCCGCCGCTGAACGAGGGCCCGCAAAGGGGCGGTTGCGGTGTTCCGCAACCGTCACGCCGGGGTCAGGCGCAGCGTCAGGATCTGGAACGGCCGGAGCGACAGTACGAGACCGTGCTCGTCGGTGTCCGCCTCGCGCAACGGCCGTTCCAGCAGGTCGGTGACCTGGGCCCGCACGACGGGGAACCCGAACCGCAGTGTGGTGCCGGCGCGGCCGCCCGCCGACTCGTAGAGCCGTACGATCACATCGCCGCCGCGGTCCTCGGCGAGCTTCACCGACTCCACCGTGACCGCCGGATGCCCCGTGTCGACCAGTGGCGGCAGTACCGGTGCCACCGCCGCCCGCAGCGGCAGATTGAGCGCGAGCCCCTCCCGCACCGCGTCGGTGATCCCGCCACCCGGCGCCAGCGCGTACCTGAACCGGTGCCGGCCGAGGTCGGTCTCCGGGTCGGGGCTGTGCGGGGCGCGCAGCAGCGTCAGCCGTACGGTCGTGCCCAGCCCCGAAGGGTGCGGGGTCCTGGTCACGTCGTGCCCGTACGTCGAGTCGTTGAGCAATGTCACGCCGTACCCCGGCTCGGCGACCCGCAGCCAGCGATGGGCGCAGATCTCGAAACGGGCGGCGTCCCAGCCGGTGTTGTCGTGCGTGGGGCGGTGGACATGGCCGAACTGGATCTCGCAGGTGGACCGTTCGGCGTGCACGTCGAGCGGGAACGCCGCCTTGAGTACCTTCTCCGACTCCCGCCAGTCGACCTCGGTGTCGATGTCGATCCGGCGGCTGCCGGCGCTCAGCCGGATCTCCTGTGTGACATGTGACTGCCCGAAGGACCGCCGGACGCGGACCGCGCCCCGCAACGGCCCCTCCTCCACCAGGTCGACGGAGTCGGCATCGGTGAGATCGGTGCGGGTGCGGCGGTAGTGCCGGTCGATGTCCCAGGCGTCCCAGTGGTTGGGGTGGTCCGGGTGCAGCTGGAGAAGGTTGGCCCGGTGGCCGGGCACGAGGACGTCCCGCCCCGCGCCGAGATCGCGGACGGCGTCGATCAGCCCGTCGGCGTCGATCACCAACCGCAGCAGCCCGTTGTCGAGCACGAGACCTCCGTCCGCGGAACCGGCCGCGGAGACCGGGTGCTCCGGTACCGCAGAGCCGTCCAGCGGACCCGCGCCGAGCCCGGGTGCCTCGGCCGGCACCACCGTACGGCCGTCTCCGAGGTGCTGCACCTGCGCGCCGGACGGCAGTACCGCGCTCGCCTCCGGGTCCAGCTCGACCATCTGACGGCGTTGGTACGGGGACGAGTTGAGCGCCACCAGACCCTTGGCGCCGCCCAGTGCGGCCACCGCTTTTGCCACCAGATCCGCCAGTTCCGTCCGTACCCGCTCGTAGGTCTCGCGGGCCTCGCGGTGCACCCAGGCGATCGACGAGCCGGGCAGGATGTCATGGAACTGATGCAGCAGGACCGTCTTCCACAGCCGGTCCAACGCCTGGTACGGGTAGTGGTAGCGGTGTCCGGGGGCGCGCAGTGCTGCCGTCGTCGCCCACAACTCCGCCTCCCGGAGCAGGTGTTCGCTGCGGCGGTTGCCCTGTTTGGTCTTGGCCTGGGTGGTGTACGTGGCCCGGTGCAGTTCCAGGTACAGCTCGCCCGACCAGACCGGAGCCTGCGCCCCGTACTCCTCCTCGGCCGCCGCGAAGAACGCCGCCGGCCGCTCGATGGTCACCTTGGGGGAGCCCTCCAGGTTCCGGAGCCGGCGCGCCTTCTCCAGCATCTCGCGGGTGGGGCCGCCCCCGCCGTCGCCCCAGCCGAACGGGACGAGGGAGCGAGTGGCATGCCCCTTCTCGGCGAAGTTGCGTTCGGCGTGGGCTAGTTCGCTGCCGTGGAACTGTGCGTTGTAGGTGTCCACCGGCGGGAAGTGGGTGAAGACCCTGGTCCCGTCGATGCCCTCCCACCAGAAGGTGTGATGTGGCATTTTGTTGCTCTGGTTCCAGGACAGCTTCTGCGTCAGGAACCATTTCACCCCCGCCAGCCGGGCCAGCTGCGGGAAGGCCGCCGTGTAGCCGAAGGTGTCCGGCAGCCAGATCTCCTCGGTCTCCACTCCCAGCTCCTGCCGGAAGAACCGCTTGCCGTGCACGAGCTGACGGGCCAGCGCCTCACCGCCGGGCATGTTGGCGTCGGACTCCACCCACATCGACCCGACGGGCGCCCACTGCCCAGCGGTCACGGCCTGCTTGACGCGCTCCCAGATGTGCGGCTGGTGCTCCTTCACCCAGGCGTACTGCTGGGCCTGCGAGGCCGCGAAGACCAGCTCCGGATAGTCCCGGGCCAGCGCGGTGACATTGGCGAAGGTGCGCGACGCCTTGCGCACCGTCTCGCGCAGCGGCCACAGCCAGGCCGAGTCGATGTGCGCATGGCCGGCGGCCGAGATCCGGTGCGCGCTCGCCGCGGCCGGACGGGACAGCACTTCGGCCAGCTGCTCCCGGCCGGCCCGCGCCGTTCCCGCCACGTCGTGCAGATCCAGCGCGTCCAGCATGCGCTCCAGAGCGCGCAGGATCTCGTGGCGCCGGGAGCGCTCGACGGGGAGTTCCCGCATCAGTTCGCTGAGCACCTCGATGTCCAGCACAAGATGCCAGACCTCCTCGTCCAGCACCGCCAGGTCCGCGGAGGCGAACCGGTACAGCGGCCGGTCGCCCGCCGTCCGCACGTCCCCGAGCCGTGTCGGCGCGAAGCCGTGTTCCAGCACCGCGGGGTTGGCCGCCGCCTCCAGCAGCAGCGCGACCGGTTCGCCGCCCGCTGCCGGGGCGGCCACCGTCAGATGGCGATTGCGTGGATGGATGCCCTTGAGCGGGACGCCGCCGGAGTCGTACAGCATGCCCTCGGCCTGGAACCCCGGCCCCTGACCGGAGAAGCCGGGATCCACGACGACCTCGGCCCGGCGCCCCGCCCACGTTGCCGGCACGGTCCCCTCCAGCCGGAACCAGCTGGTCGACCAGGGTTTCCCCCACTCGGTGCCGGTACGGAACGGCTCGAACGGTTCCCGGAGCACCCGGGCCACCGGGACGGGCTCACCGGGGATGTGCCGGACGGAGAGTGCGAGCGGCGTGCGGGCCGAGTACTGGGCGGGGCGGATGAACTGGTGAAGGGCTCGTTCGAGGCGGTCCTCCACCACGGTGCGGTCGTCGTGCATCACGGCTCCAAGCGGTCGGCGCCTGCGGGGTTCATGGCTCCACTTCCCCGGCTGCCGATCCGGCACCCCTGCGGGCGGTGCGGGGGAGTGATGGTTGATCAACTGGCCCTGTGCGCACCCTTGGCGACCCTTAAGCAATGTGACATATTACTGCCGTGCTCACGAGACGCCCCCTGGATGTCGTCATCGTCGGGGCCGGAATGGTCGGCGCCGCCTGCGCCTACTACACCTCCCGGTCCGGACTCTCCGTAGCCGTCGTCGACCGAGGGCCGGTGGCCGGCGGCACCACCGGAACCGGCGAGGGCAACCTCCTGGTCTCCGACAAAGTGCCCGGACCGGAACTCGAACTCGCCCTGCTCTCCGCCTCCTTGTGGCGGCGACTGGCCGAGGAACTGCCCACGGGCATCGAGTACGAACTCAAGGGCGGTGTGGTCGTCGCGGCGTCCGGGAACTCCCTGGCCGCCCTGACCGCCACGGCCGATGCCCAGCGGGCGGCGGGTGTCGAGGCGTACCACGTCACATCCGACCGGCTCCGCGACATCGAGCCCCACCTCGCGCCGAACCTGTCCGGTGGCTGCCACTACCCGCAGGACGCCCAGGTCCAACCGGCTTTGGCCGCAGCCGAGTTGCTGAGCGCCGCCAGGCGGGCGGGTGCGCTGGTGCGCCCGGGGGAGGAGGTGACCGGGATCCTCCGGGACCGGAAGGGAGCCGTACGCGGGGTCCGCACGGCGCGGGGCGAACTGCACGCCCCCGTCGTGGTCAACGCGGCGGGCACCTGGGGCGGCGACCTGGCCGCACTGGCCGATGCGAACCTGCCGGTCCTGCCGCGCAGAGGGTTCGTACTGGTCACCGAACCACTGCCCCGGCTGATCCGGCACAAGGTCTACGCCGCGGAGTACGTGGCCGACGTGTCGAGCGGGTCCGCGGCGCTCCAGACCTCGCCCGTCGTGGAGGGGACGCCCGCGGGGCCGGTGCTCATCGGGGCCAGCCGCGAACGGGTCGGCTTCGACCGGACCTTGTCCGTCGAGGTGATCTCCCGGCTGGCGGCGGGCGCCGCCGCGCTCTTTCCCGCGCTGGCCGACGTACGGGTGATGCGCGCCTACCACGGATTCCGCCCCTACCTGCCCGATCACCTCCCGGCGATCGGGCCGGACCCCCGGGTGCCGGGGCTCTTCCACGCCTGCGGCCACGAGGGTGCCGGGATCGGGCTGGCGCCCGCGACCGGACTGCTCATCGCCGACGCGATCCGGGGAGAGCGGCCCGCACTCGACCTCGGACCCTTCGCCCCCGATCGGTTCGATGCCACATGCCATGTCACATAAGGGTGGAGAGCGGGGCACCCCCGCCCCAGGAGAGGACCCAGTGAGACGTACCCGCGCACGTACCCCCGCCGAACTCGTCGGGGCCGCGCCCGAGACGGAGTTCCAGCTCACCTTCGACGGCCGCCCGGTCCGCGCGCTGCCGGGCCAGACCATCGCCGCCGCACTCTGGTCGGCGGGCATCCTGACCTGGCGCACCACTCGGGTGAACGGCCGGCCGCGAGGGGCCTTCTGCGGGATCGGCGCCTGCTACGACTGCCTGGCCACCGTCAACGGCCGGCCCAACCAGCGCGCCTGCCTGCTGCCCGCGGCACCGGGCGACACGGTGACGACGCAGGAGGGTGACGGCCATGCCGAACTCGACCGATGAGCCCAGGACGCGGGAGACCGGCCGCGTCGAGCTCGCCGTGGTGGGCGCCGGACCGGCGGGCCTCGCAGCGGCCGTCACCGCCGCCGACCAAGGGCTCGACGTGGTCCTGCTGGACGCGGCCGCCGCACCCGGCGGGCAGTACTACCGCAGCCCGGCCGACGGTCTCGGCGCCACCCGGCCCGGGGCCCTGCACCACGACTGGCGCACGTTCACGGAACTCTCCGCCCGGCTGGCCGCACACCGCGACACCGGCACGATCCGCCACCTCACCGGTCACCAGGTGTGGACGGTCGAACGAACCGGTGACGGCGACTGGATCCTGCACGCGGTCACCGGGGCCGACGAGGAGATCCGCACCGCTGTCCGGGCCCGCCGGATGCTCCTCGCGACCGGTGCCCACGAACGCCAACTGCCCTTTCCCGGCTGGACACTTCCAGGCGTGGTGGGCGCGGCGGGGGCCCAGGCGATGCTGAAGTCGGGGCTGGTGCTGCCGGGAAGAAGGATCGTGGTCGCGGGGAGCGGGCCGCTCCTCCAGGCGGTCGCCCTCTCGCTGACCCGTGCGGGGGCACAGGTCCCGGCGCTGGTCGAGGCCGCCGGCTACGGGGCGTACGCCCGTGCTCCCCGGGTGCTGGCGGCCAACCCGGGCAAGGCGGCGGAAGGGGCCCGGTTCGCGGCGGAGCTGGCCCGCGCCCGGGTGCGGGTGCTGAGCCACCGGGCGGTCACCGAGGTGCACGGCGACGAGCGGGTGGAGGCGGTGACCGTCAGCAGGGTGGACCGCCGGTGGCGGCCCGTCGCCGGGACCGGCCGCCGGATCACCTGTGACGCGCTCGCCGTGGGACACGGGCTGATGCCGCAGCTCGACCTCGCCGTGGCAGCCGGCTGCGACACACGGCCCGGCCCCGACGGCACGCACGCGGTCACCCTCGACGACCAGCTCAGGACCACCGTCCCCGGAGTCTGGGCGGCCGGCGAGACGGGCGGGGTGGGGGGCGTCGAACTCGCTCTCTTCGAAGGCGAGTTGGCGGCGCTCTCCATCGTCCGCGAGGTGCGGGGCGGAGTGCGGGGGCGGGAAGCGCACAGGGCCGTCGCGCTGCGCCGCTCCCGCCGTCGTCTGCGGGCCTTCGCCGATCTGATGGGGGCCGTGCACCGACCGGGGCCCGGCTGGCGCGAGTGGCCGGCCGACGGGACGGAGGTGTGCCGCTGCGAAGAGGTCGGCGCGGGCCGGATCCGTACCGCGTGCGAGGAGCTGGGAGCCGGTGACACCAGGACCGTCAAACTGCTCACCCGGGCCGGAATGGGATGGTGCCAGGGCCGGACGTGCGGATTCGCCGTCCGGGAACTCGCCGCCGCGCACGGCGGTGGACAGGAGCCCGGCGGACCCGACCGGCGCCCGCTGGCCTGCCCGGTGAAACTCTCCACCCTCGCCGACCTGTCCGGTCCCGGGTAGGCCGCGTCCGGACCACTCCCAGGGGCGCTCTGCGCGCCGACCGTTGTGCCCCGCCCCGAGTTCTTCCTTCCAGCTTCCGCGTTCCCTTCCGATTCCGCGGTCACGCGTTCTCGCATCTCTGCGGTTTCGCACCACTGCGTTCTCGCACCACTGCGTTCTCGCACCACTGCGTTCTCGCGGTTTCACGTTTCCGCCACACCATGACCTGTCACACCTCTCAAGGAGCCACGATGCAGACGAACACCGACTCGCGCACCCGCCCCTGGCACGGAGTCATGGTCGCCACCCCGATCACCCTGCGCGACGACTGCACCATCGACTACGACGCCTATGCCGACCATGTCCGGCAGCTCATCGAGGCGGGCTGCGACGGGGTGGTGCCCAACGGTTCGCTGGGGGAGTACCAGACCCTGACCGACAGCGAACGCGAGCAGGTGGTCCGGGTCGCCGTCGAGGCCGCGGGCGACGGCAACCGCGTCATGCCGGGCGTCGCCGCCTACGGCAGCGCGGAATCGAGGCGCTGGGCGGAACAGGCCGCGGCGGCGGGCGCCGGCTCCGTGCTGCTGCTGCCGCCCAACGGGTACCGCTGCGAGGAGGCGGCGGTGCGTGCCCACTACGCCGATGTGGCCGAGGCCGGGGTGCCGGTCGTCGCGTACAACAACCCGTACGACACCAAGGTGGACCTGACGCCGGGGCTGCTCGCCCGCCTCCACCAGGACGGCAGCATCGTGGCCGTCAAGGAGTTCAGCGGTGACGTCCGCCGGGCCTACGAGATCGCCGAACAGGCCCCGGGGCTCGACGTGCTGGTGGGCGCCGACGACGTACTTCTGGAACTGGCGCTCGCCGGGGCCGTCGGCTGGATCGCCGGCTGCCCGAACATGCTGCCGTCCTGCTGTGTCGAGTTGTACCGGGCCGCTGTCACCGGTGACATGGCAACCGCCCTGCCGCTGTACCGGGAGCTGCACCCGCTGCTCCGCTGGGACTCGAAGCCGGAGTTCGTCCAGGCCATCAAGGCGTCCATGGACGTCGCCGGGCGCCATGGGGGCCGTACCCGGCCGCCGCGGTTCCCCCTCCCCGCCGACGACGTGGCCGCCGTACGTGCCGCGACGGAGAAGGCACTGGCCGGGGGCCTGCACTGAGACCGGGGGGCTTTCACTGAGACCGCGGGCCGCCGCTGAGACCGGCTCGCGGCCGACGCAGGCGGGGCCGGCCGTACGCCCGGACGGAGCGCTCGGCCCGGCCCCCTTCGCCAAGACCCGTTCCGTCCGTTTCCAGCGTTCCTCGTGTCCGACCTGACGAACCAGGGGGAGTTTTGCAGACACGTCACATTTTCCATGCCGTCGACTCACACACCGAGGGCATGCCCACCCGAGTCATCACCGGAGGCATCGGCACCATCCCCGGTACGACGATGGCCGAGCGGCGCCTCCACTTCCAGCAGCACCGGGACGCCGTGCGCACCCTGCTCATGTACGAACCGCGCGGCCACGCCTCCATGAGCGGCGTGATCCTCCAGCCGCCCACCCGGCCGGACGCGGACTACGGGGTCCTGTTCATAGAGGTCTCCGGCTATCTGCCGATGTGCGGGCACGGCACCATCGGGGTGGCGACCGTTCTGGTGGAGACCGGCATGGTGGAGGTCACCGAACCCGTCACCACCGTGCGGCTGGACACCCCGGCCGGGCTCGTCAGCGTGGACGTACAGGTGAAGGACGGCGCGGCGACCGGGGTGACCCTGACCAACGTTCCGGCGTTCAGCGTCGCGCTCGACCGGACGGTGGACGTGCCCGGCCACGGGACGCTGCGCTACGACCTCGCCTACGGCGGCAACTTCTACGCGATGGTGCAGCTGTCCGACCTGGGGCTGCCCTACGACCGGGCCCGCAAGGACGACATCCTGGCCGCCGGACTCGCCCTGATGGACGCGGTCAACGCCACCGAGCGGCCCGTCCACCCCGAGGATCCGGACATCCACGGCCTCAAGCACGTGCAGTTCGTCGCGCCCGGGTCCGACGCCCGCCACTCCCGGCACGCGATGGCCATCCATCCCGGCTGGTTCGACCGCTCACCCTGCGGGACCGGCACCTCGGCACGCATGGCGCAACTGCACGCACGCGGTGAACTCCCCCTGGACACCGACTTCGTGAACGAGTCGTTCATCGGCACCTCGTTCACCGGGCGCCTGGTCCAGGAGACCACCGTCGGCGGGCTGCCGGCCGTCGTCCCCACCGTCACCGGCCGCGCCTGGATCACCGGTACCGCACAATTCTTCCTGAACCCGTCCGACCCCTTCCCCGAAGGATTCCTGCTGTGAACCTCCCCCTGCTCGGCGCCGACGACATCCAGGCCCTGGGACCAACCGGAGCCGTGGACGCACTGGAGGCGGCGCTGAGCGGGGGACTGGATCCGGAGACGGCCCCCGCCCGGTACCACGTCACAGTGCCCGGCGGGGAGCTGCTGATCATGCCCGCCACCACACAGCAGGTGACCGGCGTGAAGATCGCCGGGGTGGCCCCGGACAACCCGTCCCGCGACCTGCCCCGGATCACCGGAAGCTATCTGCTGCTCGACGCACCCACCCTGCTGCCGCTCGCCCTGCTGGACGGGGCCGCGCTCACCACCCTGCGCACCCCGGCCGTTTCCGCACTCGCCATCCGCCACCTCACCGGCCCCGTCGTACATCATCTGGTGCTCTTCGGGACGGGCCCCCAGGCGTACGGACACCTCGACGCGGTGCTCGCGGAACGTCAGGTCGAACGGGTCACCGTGGTCGGCCGCACTCCGCACCGGGCCGAAGCGCTGGCAGCGCACGCCCGCAGCCTCGGCGTGGACGCCCGTACGGCACAGGCACCCGGCGACGATGAAGTCGCCACGGCCGACCTGGTGCTCTGCTGCACCACCTCCGCCGCCCCGCTGTTCGACGGTGCCCTGGTGCCGGACGGGGCGACGGTTGTCGCGGTGGGTTCCCACACCCCCGATGCCCGGGAGGTCGACACCACTCTGGTGGCGCGCTCCTGCGTCGTCGTCGAAGCGCGGTCGGCCGCGTTGTCGGAGGCGGGCGACCTGCTGGTCCCGATGGCCGAGGGAGCCTTCCGGGCCGAGGACATCCACGCCAATCTGGCCGAATTGGTGACGGGACGCGCTCCCGGCGGAGCACCGGCCGGTTTTCGGGGACCACGGTTCTTCAAGAGCGTCGGAATGGGCTGGGAGGACCTCGCCGTCGCCGCCGCGGTGCACCGTGATTCGGCGTCCTGAGCGAGTTGTCCACAGCCTCGGAGCGATGGGCCCTGACCGAATCGTGCCATTGTATTCTGAGGCCCCGCACGGCGCTGGAGGAACAGATATGGCCCGCCTGACGACGCTCAACGCCATCTCCGCGCAGGAGCACTTGCGTGACCAGGTGGCGAATGCCCTCAGGGCGGCCCTGATCGCGGGCGACCTCCGGCCGGGCATGATCTACTCCGCCCCCGCGCTCGCCGCCGACTTCGGAGTGTCCGCGACCCCGGTGCGCGAGGCCATGCTCGACCTGGCACGCGAGGGCCTGGTCGAAGCGGTGCGCAACAAGGGTTTCCGGATAACGGAGTTGACCGAACAGGACCTCGACGACTTCACCGAGCTGCGGGTCATGATCGAGGTCCCCACCATCGGCCGCATCGCCCGGATGGGCCGGACCAGGGAGCTGGAGGCGTTGCGTCCGCTGGCCCAGGCGATCGTCGCGGCCGCAGCCGAGCACGACATCATCGGCTACCTGGAGGCAGACCGCCGATTCCATCTCGAACTGCTCGCCCTGGCGGGAAACCGCCGCCTGGTGGAGGAGGTCGGCAATCTGCGCAAGCGATCGCGCCTCTTCGGACTCAACCGGCTCGACCAGTCCGGTCTGCTGGTCACATCGGCCGAGGAGCACGCCCAGCTGCTCGACGTTCTGATCGCGGGCGACGCCGAGCGCGCCGAGAGATGCATGCTCTCGCACATGTCACATGTCAGGAATCTCTGGGCCGAGCAGGAGGCCGCCGAGACGGCGGCTGGAGACGAGCGGATCCGCAGAGTGTCGCTCCCGGCCGCGGAGGCCTGATCCACCGAATCCGTCCGGGGGCTGCGCGGCTCCCGCAGCACCCGGAGCCCTGGGCTCACGCAGCCCTCGTAGTCCCGGGAGCCCTGGGCTCACGCAGCCTCATAGTTTCAGGAGCCCCGGGCTCACGAGGCCCCCGCAGTCCCAGCAGCCCCGGGCTCACGGGAGCCCTTGCGGGCTCCTGCCGTCGGACGTTCGACCCGCCGCTCAACGACCGCCCGCCGGGCGGCCGTTGAAACGGTGCGCAGGGTCGTTGCTCAGTCCCGGGACTCCAGCAGCGTGGCCATCCACTCCTCGATGCCGTCGGCGGTGCGGGGCAGCGCCGACGACATGAGGCGGGCGCCGTCGGCAGTGATCACGAGGTCGTCCTCGATCCGCACCCCGATCCCGCGCAGCGACCGGGGCAGCGTCTCGTCGTCGGGCTGGAGGTAGAGCCCGGGTTCCACCGTCAGTACCTGACCGGGCTCCAGGACTCCGTCCAGATAGGCCCCGGCGCGCGCCTGCGCGCAGTCGTGCACATCCATGCCGAGCATGTGACCGCTGCTGCAGAGCGTGTACCGGCGGTAGAAGCCGTTGTCCGGGGCGAGCGCCTCGTCCACCGACATCCGCAGCACGCCCCACTCGTGCAGCCCCTCGGTGATGACCCGCATGGCGGCCAGGTGGAAGTCACAAAACCGCGCCCCGGGGCGCAGGGCCGCGATGCCGGCGTCCTGTGCTGCCAGCACCAGCTCGTGGACGGCTCGCTGCACCGGGGAGAAGCGGCCGGACAGCGGGAGGGTGCGGGTGATGTCGGCGGTGTAGAGCGAGTCGGTCTCCACTCCGGCGTCCAGCAGCAGCAACTGCCCCTGTTCCAGCGGGCCGTCATTGCGGGTCCAGTGCAGCACACAGGCGTGCGCTCCGGCGGCGGCGATCGTGGCGTAGCCCGGTCCGTTCCCCTCCGACCGGGCCCGGAGATCGAAGACGCCCTCGATCCAGCGTTCGCCGCGCGGGTGGCGCAGCGCCTGCGGCAGGCTTCGTACCACGTCCTCGAAGCCGACCGCCGTCGCATCGACGGCCTGCTGCAACTGCCCGGCCTCCCAGGGGTCCTTGACGAGCCGGAGCTCGCTGAGCACCGCTTCGAGCCCGGCCGGTGCCGAGCGCCCGAGCGGGAACGCGCGGCAGGCACGCAGGAGTTCATCGACGGACGGGTCCACCCCGGACAGCACCCGGACCGGCGGCTGCGGCCCGGTGAGCAGCTTCTCCCAGGCATCCAGATGCGCGCAGCGGATGCCGGTCAGCCGGGTCGCCTCTGCCAGGTCGGGCCTGCGCCCGACCCAGAACTCGCCGTATCTGCGGTCACGGTAGAACTCCTGGCCGGTGCGCGGCGACCGGGGTCGCAGATACAGCACCGCCTCGTGCCGCTCGTCGCCGTCCGGTTCCAGGACGAGCACGTGACCGGCCTGGTCCACGCCGGTGAGGCCGGTGAGCCAGGCGTATCCGGTGTGCGGCCGGAAGGGGTGGTCGGTGTCGTTGGAACGGACCGCGAGCGCACCGGCCGGGATGATCAGACGCTCGCCGGGGAAGCGGGCGGCCAGCCGGGCGCGGCGCGCGGGGGTGGCGCCGATGGAGGGGACGCGAAGGTCCTCCGGCAGCGGGGACTTGGCCCACCCGGTGCCCATGAAGGCGTCCAGGGCGGGTGACACCGGCAGGTCGTGGCTGCCGGTGCGGGGCGCGGAGAAGGAACGGGACACGGGCATTGCTCCTCGGGGCTCGGTGGGGCCGGGGT
>NZ_JBCEWQ010000188.1:0-15789 GCF_038448545.1 Streptomyces sp. CLV115 | reverse complement strand
CTCGTAGACATGACGACTGACGCACCCCTCCCCGCTCCCGGACGCGAGATCCGGACGCTCGACGAGCTCTCCCCCGAGCAGGCGGACGCCGTGTCCGATCTGCTCGCCGAGGCGGCCCGGTCCGACGGCAGGCAGGCCGTCTCCGAGCAGGGGCGGCTGCAGCTGCGGGGCGGGCGGCGGGCCGGGGTCCGGCACCTGCTGCTGACCAGCGGGGCGGTCCTGGTCGGGTACGCGCAGCTGGAGGACACCGACCCCGTCGAGGCGCCGGCCGCCGAGCTGGTCGTGCATCCGGCGTACCGGGGGCAGGGGCACGGACGGGCGCTGGGCGCGGCGCTGCTCGCCGTGACCGGGAAGCGGCTGCGGGCCTGGGCGCACGGCGGGAAGTCCGCGGCGCGGCATCTCGCGCAGGTCCTCGGCCTCTCGCTCTTCCGCGAACTGCGCCAGCTGCGCCGCCCGTTGGCCCCGCTGGACATCGCGGAGCCGGTGCTGCCGCCCGGCGTCACCGTCCGCACCTTCGTGCCCGGCGAGGACGACGCCGCCTGGCTCGCGGTGAACCGCGCCGCCTTCGCCCATCACCCGGAGCAGGGTTCGCTGACCCAGCGCGACCTGGACGACCGCAAGGCGGAGCCGTGGTTCGACCCGAAGGGGTTCTTCCTGGCCGAGCGCGACGGCGAGCTGATCGGCTTCCACTGGACGAAGGTGCACGCCGAGGAGCAGCTCGGTGAGGTGTACGTCGTCGGCATCCGGCCCGACGCGCAGGGCGGCGGGCTCGGCAAGGCGCTCACCGCGATCGGGCTGCGCCACCTGGCCGCCGAGGCGCTGCCGACCGCGATGCTCTACGTGGACGCCGACAACAAGGCGGCCCTGGCCGTCTACGAGCGGATGGGCTTCGCGACGCACGAGGTGGACCTGATGTACCGCACGGAGTCCTGAGGCAAGGGCCCACGGGCCCAACTCACCCGGGGGCGGCGTCTCTTGACGTCGCCCCCGCTTTACGCCACCCTTTCACTACTCAATTAGTGAAAGGGGTGAACATGGCAGAGTCCGCAGCGGTCGAGTACCGCATCGACCGGCGCAGCGGCGTCTCCACGTACCTCCAGATCGTCCAGCAGACCAAGCAGGCACTCCGCCTCGGCCTGCTGGAGCCCGGCGACCGGCTGCCCACCGCGCGCGAGGTCGTCGAGGCCACCGCCATCAACCCGAACACCGTGCTCAAGGCCTACCGGGAGCTGGAACGCGAGGGCCTGGTCGAGGCCCGGCGCGGGCTCGGCACCTTCGTCACCCGGACCCTCGGCGGCGCGGCGGCCGCCGACGACGCACCGCTGCGCGCCGAGCTCGCCGACTGGACCCGCCGGGCCCGCGCGGCCGGGCTGGAGAAGGACGACGTCAGCGCACTCTTCACCGCCGTACTGGACAGGACTTTCGAGGGGGATCGGGCCGAATGACAGGCGCTGCGATCGAGGCCACCGGCCTCGGCATGAAGTACCGGGGCAGAGGCAGGGGCTGGGCGCTGCACGACTGCTCCTTCCGGCTGCCCGCCGGACGGGTGTGCGCCCTCGTCGGGCCCAACGGCGCGGGCAAGTCCACCCTGCTCGCCCTCGCGGCCGGCTTCCTGCGGCCGACGGAAGGGACGGTACGGGTGCTGGGCGCGGCACCCGGGGACGCCCGCTCCCGGACGGCCTTCGTGGCCCAGGACAAGCCGCTGTACCCGCAGTTGACGGTGGACGCGACGCTCTGGGCGGGCGCCGAGCTGAACCCCGCGACCTGGGACCAGGAGACCGCCGAACGCATCGCCGGGGACCTTCCGCGCGACGCCCGGGTCCGTGACCTCTCCGGCGGTCAGCGCACCCGGCTCGCCCTGGCCCTCGCGCTGGGCAAGCGGCCCGAACTGCTGCTGCTGGACGAGCCGATGGCCGACCTCGACCCGCTGGCCCGCCACCAGCTGATGGGCGCCTTGATGGCGGAGGCCGCCGAGCACTCCACCACCATCGTGATGTCCTCGCACATCCTCACCGAGCTGGAGGGCTCCTGCGACTACCTCCTGCTCGTCGACGGCGGCCGGGTCCGCCTCGGCGGCGAGACGGACGACCTGCTCGCCGCGCACACCCTGCTCACCGGTCCGGTACGGGACACCGCACCGCACACCGTCGTCGAGTCCCGCACCGCGGGACGTGTGCAGACCACACTCGTACGGAGGCAAGGCGCCGTGGACACCGCCGTCTGGGAGGCCACCGAGCCCTCCCTGGAAGAACTGCTGCTGGCCCATCTGCGGTCGCCACAGGCTCCGGCGCTGCTGACGCCGAGCGCGGCGGCCGGTCAGGCCGTCGAGGCCGGCCAGGAGGTGGCCGCCGTATGAGCGCGATCGCCCTGCGCGGCCCGGCACGGGTCGTCATACGCCAGCACCGGTGGCCCCTGCGGATCGCCGTCCTGGTGCCCGTACTGGTCTTCGTCGTGCTGGTCGGCACCCGGCTTTGGACCGACCATGTCACGGATGCCTTCGCCGGGTCCGGCTGCTCGGTCGTGCACACGACGCCCGGCTGCACCGACACGGTCAACGCGTATCTCGACCGCCGGCTGTGGACGACGGACGCCCTCAACTGGTCCAGCCGGCTGATGATGGTCCTTCCCGCGTTCGTCGGGATCTTCGTGGCGGGCCCGGTGATCGCCCGTGAGCTGGAGAGCGGCACGTACCGGCTGGCCTGGTCGCAGTCCGTGACGCCCGCCGGCTGGCTCGCCGCCAAGCTCGCGGTGCCCGCCGTCGTTGCGCTGGCCTCCGTCTCCGTGCTGTCGGCCGTCAGTACGTGGGCACAGACCCGGGACAACGCGGGCCACCAGCTGCCGGTGTGGCAGGAGCCTGAGGTGTACCGCGCGATCGGCACCGTCCCGGTCGGCTACGCACTGTGCATGCTGGCCCTCGGAGCGCTCGCCGGACTGCTGCTGCGGCGCACCGTCACCGCGATGATCGTGACGGTGGCGGGGTACGGGGCGCTGGTCCTCGCCCTGGACAAGGCGCGCGTCCACCTGTGGCCGGTCCTGACGGACACGTTCGAGCCCGGAAGCAAGTACCGGTTCCCCAGCGAGGCGTTCGATGCCGGGCGGGGCTGGCTGACCGCCGCCGGTGAACGGCTGCCTCCGGACGCCTGCCTGGACTGGAACAGCGACTTCAAGCAGTGCCTGGCCGACAAGGACATCACGCACCGCTACATCGACTACCACCCCGCCTCGCACTTCTGGCCCCTCCAGCTCGTCGAGACCGGCATCCTGCTCGCCCTCGCCGCGCTCGCCGTCGCCCTCGCCTTCCGGGTGCTGCGCCGCGCCCACGGCTGAGACCGCCGGGCCGTGCCCGGGTGCCTCTTCCGGTACCCGGGCACGGCCACACCGCTTCCTGCACGTCATGTCGCCGTTACCAGCCATTCAGAAGCGCTTGCCACCCTTTCAGGATGCAGCCAGCTGTGCCGACCCCCCGCAACGGGAGAAATCCCGGCGGAGACCGCACGAACGACGCGAACCGTGCGTTTACCGCGATCTCCGCACCCTCCGGCGCGCCCCTTGGGCCATTCGCGCGGAACAATAGGGCCATGAGCCAGCAGCCCAGCTCCGAGGTACCGGTCCAGTCCACCGTGCAGCCGTCGGTCGGCTCACTCGCCGCACACCGGCCGCACGCCGTCGCCACCGCCGCGTCCAACGGTGCCGCGCTGTCCACCGCCGCCGACCTGGATCCCGACATCGACGCCGACGTCGACGCGTACGAGCCCGATGTCGACGGCGACGAACTGCCGCAGGGCCGCTTCCTGGACCGCGAGCGCAGTTGGCTCGCGTTCAACGAACGGGTGCTCGAACTGGCCGAGGACCCGGCGACCCCCCTCCTCGAACGGGCTAATTTCCTCGCCATCTTCGCCTCGAACCTGGACGAGTTCTTCATGGTCCGGGTGGCCGGTCTCAAGCGCCGCATCGCCACCGGTGTCGCCACCCGTTCCGCCTCCGGCCTCCAGCCCCGCGAGGTGCTGGACCTGATCTGGACCCGCTCGCGCGAACTCATGGCCCGGCACGCCGCCTGCTTCCAGCAGGACATCGCCCCGGCCCTGTCCGACGAGGGCATCCAGCTGATCCGCTGGCCGGAGCTGACCGAGAAGGAGCAGGCCCGCCTGTTCACCTTCTTCCGGCAGCGCGTCTTCCCCGTGCTGACGCCGCTCGCCGTCGACCCGGCGCACCCCTTCCCGTACATCTCGGGGCTCTCGCTCAACCTCGCCGTCGTCGTGCGCAACCCGGTCAGCAGCCACCGCCACTTCGCCCGGGTCAAGGTGCCGCCGCTGCTGACCCGCTTCCTGGAGGCGTCGCCGCAGCGGTACGTGCCCATAGAGGACGTCATCGCGGCCCACCTCGAAGAGCTCTTCCCGGGCATGGAGGTCCTCGCCCACCACATGTTCCGGGTCACCCGCAACGAGGACCTGGAGGTCGAGGAGGACGACGCCGAGAACCTCCTCAAGGCCCTGGAGAAGGAGCTCATGCGGCGCCGCTTCGGCCCGCCGGTCCGGCTGGAGGTCGAGGAGTCCATCGACCCGTACGTGCTCGACCTGCTGGTCCGCGAGCTGAAGGTGTCCGACGCCGAGGTCTACCCGCTGCCCGGACCCCTCGATCTCACCGGGCTCTTCGGCATAGCCTCGCTGGACCGGCCCGAGCTGAAGTACCCCAAGTTCATCGCCGGCACCCACCGCGACCTGGCCGAGGTCGAGTCCGCCTCCGCGCCCGACGTCTTCGCCGCGCTGCGCGAACGCGACGTGCTCCTGCACCACCCGTACGACTCCTTCTCCACCTCCGTACAGGCGTTCCTGGAGCAGGCCGCGAGCGACCCCGACGTCCTCGCCATCAAGCAGACCCTGTACCGGACCTCGGGCGACTCGCCGATAGTCGACGCGCTGATCGACGCCGCCGAGTCCGGCAAGCAGGTCCTGGTCCTCGTGGAGATCAAGGCCCGTTTCGACGAGCAGGCCAACATCAAGTGGGCGCGGAAGCTGGAGGAGTCCGGCTGCCACGTGGTCTACGGACTCGTCGGCCTCAAGACCCACTGCAAGCTCTCGCTCGTCGTGCGGCAGGAGGGCGACACCCTGCGCCGTTACTCCCACGTGGGCACCGGCAACTACCACCCCAAGACCGCCAGGCTCTACGAGGACATCGGCCTGCTGACCGCGGACCCACAGGTCGGCGCGGACCTCTCCGACCTCTTCAACCGGCTCTCCGGCTACTCCCGCCGGGAGACCTACCGCCGTCTCCTGGTCGCCCCGAAATCCCTGCGGGACGGGCTGATCGCCCGGATCAACAAGGAGATCACCCACCAGCGGGCCGGGCGGAGCGCCTACGTCCGCATCAAGGTCAACTCGATGGTCGACGAGGCGGTCATCGACGCCTGCTACCGGGCCGCGACGGCCGGCGTACCGGTGGACATCTGGGTACGCGGCATCTGCGCGATCCGCCCCGGTGTCGCCGGTCTCTCCGAGAACATCCGGGTCCGCTCGATACTGGGCCGCTTCCTCGAACACTCCCGGCTCTTCGCCTTCGGCAACGGCGGCGAACCCGAAGTGTGGTTCGGCAGCGCCGACATGATGCACCGCAATCTCGACCGCCGGATCGAAGCACTGGTCCGGGTCACCGACCCCGCCCACCGCGCCGCGCTCAGCCGTCTCCTGGAGACCGGCATGGCCGACACCACCTCGTCCTGGCACCTCGGTCCCGACGGGAACTGGACCCGGCATGCCACGGACGCGGACGGCCAGCCGCTGCGGCACGTACAGGAAATGCTCATTGACGCCCGGAGGCGCCGGCGTGCGACGCCATGACCACCAGACGACGCAGGCGGACCTCGCGGACCTTACGGCGGGCGCGGTACTCGCGCCCTACCTTCAGGAGCAGGCCGCCGAATTCCTCCGCAGCCTGCGCCTGCACCGCGAGAACAGCGCCCCCACGGACGCCGGAAGCCACAGAGCCGAGGAGGCGGCCGGCGCGCTGCGCCGCTCCTCGCGCCGGATCGGCGGCACGCTGCACACCTTCCGGGCGGCGCTGGACGCCACCTGGGCCGAGCAGCTCCGTACCGAACTGGCCTGGCTCTCGGGCACCCTGGCCAGAGAACACGCCTACGCGACCCGGCTGAACCGGCTGCTGGAAGCGCTGCACGAGCTGTCCGGCACCTCGCTGCCCACCACCCGCAACGGGTCCGGCTCCGACGGCGCCGCCGACAAGGAGCGTGCCGCCCTGGGCGTCGGCGCCGCCCGCGCCGGAGCGCTGCTCGAACGGCAGCTGACCCTCGCCCGCACCCGCGCCCACTCCGCGGCGCTCCAAGCGCTCGGCTCCGCCCGCTTCCACGCGGTGGCCGACGCCGTCGCGCTGCTCGCCTCGGAGGTCCCGCTCGCCCCGGCGGCCGCGGCCCCGGCCGAGGAGATGCTGCACGGGCCCGCCGACCGGGCCGAGCAGCAGCTGCTCGGTGCGGTGGCGGCGCTCCCGTCCGGCCAGGCGGTCGAGCCGTACAACGAGGCGCAGGACGCGCCCTGGCACCGGACCCGGCTGCTGCTCCGGCTGCACCGGTACGCCCACGAGGTGGTCCGGGGCGCACCGGACCCGGTCCTGGCCGGGCCGGGGCACGCCCTCGACCTGCACCGGGACGCCTCGGAGGCGGCCGCGGCGGCGGCATCGGCGGCCCGTACGCCCCGCATCGCGCCGGCCACCGCGTACGCCCTGGGGGTGCTCCACGCCGACCAGCGCCACGAGGTGACGGCGGCCCGCGGAGTGTTCCGGTCGAGCTGGCCGTACGCCGCGGCCGTGATCGCGCCATGAACGGGGCGGCGGGCGCCCGCGGCACCCCGCGCGCCGAGGACGGGCCGGTGCTCGCCGCGGGGTGCGTGCTGTGGCGCCGGTCCGAGTGGACCGGCAGGCTGGAGATCTGCCTGGTCCACCGGCCCCGTTACGACGACTGGTCTCATCCCAAGGGCAAGTTGAAGCGCGGTGAACCGGCGCTGGACGCCGCCCTGCGCGAGGTCCTGGAGGAGACCGGCCACCACTGCGTCCCCGGCGCCCCGCTCCCCACCGTCCGCTACCTCGCGAACGGCCGCCCCAAGGAGGTCGCCTACTGGGCGGCGGAGGCGGCCGGCGGCACCTTCGTACCCGGCTCCGAGGTCGACCGGGTGAGCTGGCTCGCCCCGGAGGCGGCCCGTGCCCGCCTCAGCCAGGACCGCGACCGGGAGCTGGTCGACGCCCTGCTCGCGCTGCCGGCGGACCACTGACCACGCCGAGGCCCGGTCTTCGCCGGCTCCGGCCGCGCCGAGGCCGGGTCTCTTCGCCGGCTCCGGCCGCGCCGAAAGGACCCGGCCTTCCCGGACCGCCGGCTCCGCAGCCGGCCCGGCCGGGGCGAGAACCGCACCGCCCTGCACGGTTCACCTTCCGTTCACTCTCCCCCGTAGGCCGCTTCACCTGTTCTGCCTAACTTCGGCAGTGCACGGTGCGCGGCGAAACGCCGGGGCACCCACGACAACGCACGCCGTCGTAGAACGAAAAGACCTCGGCGGCTCCTGGAAGGAACACCCGAAAGTGAAGCTTCAGCGCAAGAACCGGCTTCGTGCCACCGCGCTCGGTGCCCTCGCCGTCTCCGGCGCCCTGGTCCTCACGGCGTGCGGTTCGGACGACAACAGCGGCGGCACCACCGGCGGCAACGGCGGGAAGACGAGCGCCGCGTCGAACATCAAGTGCGACGACGCCAAGGGCCAGCTGCCCGCCTCCGGCTCCAGCGCGCAGAAGAACGCCATGGACCTGTGGGCCAAGAACTACATGGCCGGCTGCTCCGGCGTCGAGATCAACTACAAGTCCTCCTCCTCCGGTGAGGGCATCGTCGCCTTCAACCAGGGCACCGTCGGCTTCGCCGGCTCCGACTCGGCGCTGAAGCCCGAAGAGGTCGCCGAGTCGAAGAAGATCTGCAAGGGCGGCCAGGGCATCAACCTCCCGATGGTCGGCGGCCCGATCGCCATCGGCTTCCACCTGGAGGGTGTCGACAGCCTGACGCTGGACGCCCCCACGCTCGCCAAGATCTTCGACACCAAGATCAAGAAGTGGAACGACCCGGCGATCGCCAAGCTCAACACCGGCGTCAAGCTCCCGGACAAGGACATCCAGGCCTTCCACCGCTCCGAGGACTCCGGCACCACGCAGAACCTCGGCAAGTACCTCGGTGCCGCCGCCCCGAGCGACTGGAAGTACGAGGCCGAGAAGAAGTGGCCGGCCCCCAACGGCCAGGCCGCGTCCGGCTCCTCCGGCGTCGCCGCCCAGGTGAAGCAGGTCGACGGCTCGATCGGCTACTTCGAGCTCAGCTACGCCGCCTCGCAGTCGATCTCCACCGTGGACATCAACACCGGTGGCGCCGCCCCGGTCAAGGCCACCTCGGAGAACGCCTCCAAGGCCATCGCCGCCGCCAAGATCAAGGGCACCGGCAAGGACCTGGCGCTGGAGCTCGACTACACCACCAAGGCCGAGGGTGCCTACCCGATCGTCCTGGTGACCTACGAGGTCGTCTGCGACAAGGGCAACAAGCCCGAGACCCTCTCCACGGTCAAGTCCTTCCTGAACTACACCGCCGGTGACGAGGGCCAGAAGCTCCTCACCGAGGCCGGCTACGCGCCGATCCCGGCCGAGATCAACGCCAAGGTCCGCGAGACCATCGCCGCCCTCTCGTAACCCGGACGCACAAGCAACACCCGCAGCGCCTTCAGCAACACCAGCAACATCCGGCAGACCGGTCCGGTGCACCCCTCCGGACCGGTCCGCCACCATCCATCCGGTGCACCGCCGCCAGGGGAGCCAGACCGCTCCCCCACACAGACCGGAAAGACCATGGCTTCCACCACACCGATAGATTCGCCGCCGGCACCGCCGGTGGCGCGCAAGCGCGCCGGGACGAAGACCGGCCGCGCGGGCGACAAGGTCTTCCTGGGCCTCTCCAGGGGCTCGGGCATTCTGCTGCTCGTGATCATGGCGTCGATCGCCGTGTTCCTGACCTACCGCGCCTCCCTCGCGATCTCCAAGGACGAGGGCAACTTCTTCACCACCCTGGACTGGAACCCGGCCGGCACCCCGCCGGTGTTCGGTATCGCGGTCCTCCTCTTCGGCACGGTCGTCAGCTCGATCATCGCGATGGCCATCGCCGTCCCGGTCGCCGTCGGCATCGCCCTGTTCATCTCGCACTACGCGCCGCGCAAGCTGGCCGCGCCCCTCGCCTACGTCGTCGACCTGCTCGCCGCAGTGCCGTCCATCGTGTACGGCATCTGGGGCGCCCTCGTCCTGGTCCCGTACCTGGAGGGCCTGAACCTCTGGCTCGACCAGTTCTTCGGCTGGACGTACATCTTCGAGAAGACCGAGGTCGGCGTCGCCCGCTCGCTCTTCACCGTCGGCATCCTGCTCGCGATCATGATCCTGCCGATCGTGACCAGCGTCAGCCGCGAGGTCTTCCTCCAGGTCCCGAGGATGAACGAAGAGGCCGCCCTCGCCCTGGGCGCCACCCGCTGGGAAGTCATCCGCCTCTCGGTGCTCCCCTTCGGCCGCTCCGGCGTGATCTCCGCCTCGATGCTGGGCCTGGGCCGTGCGCTCGGCGAGACGATGGCCGTCGCCACGGTCCTGTCGCCGAGCTTCGTCATCTCCGGGCACCTGCTCAACCCCGGCGGCGGCACCTTCGCCCAGAACATCGCCGCGAAGTTCGACGAGGCCAACGAGTTCGGGCGCGACGCCCTGATCGCCTCGGGCCTGGTGCTCTTCGTCCTCACCCTGCTGGTCAACGGCGCGGCCCGGATGATCATCGCCCGCCGCAAGGAATACTCGGGGGCCAACGCATGAGCCAGGCAGCCAACACCGGCATACAGGAGCGCCCCGCCCCGGCGGCGGCCGCCCGAGCGACCAGCCTGAGCAGCCGGGCACTGCCCCGCTGGGCCCCGTTCGCCTTCGCCGCGCTCGCGCTCGCGCTGGGCGTGGGCACCGGCGCCGCGGCCGGCTGGCAGAGCCGCACCCAGTGGGGCCTGTTCTCCGCCCTGCTCTTCGTCGTCATCTCGTACATCACGACCTCGGTCGTCGAGAACCGGCGCCAGGCCAAGGACCGGCTCGCCACCAGCATCGTCTGGGTGTGCTTCCTGCTGGCCGTCGTGCCGCTCGCCTCGCTGCTGTGGACGACGATCAGCCGGGGCGCGGAGCGCCTGGACGGGTACTTCCTGAGCCACTCGATGGCCGGCGTGCTCGGCTCCGAGCCGACCGGCGGTGTCTACCACGCGCTGATCGGGACGCTGGAGCAGGTCGGCATCGCCACCCTGATCTCCGCCCCGATCGGCATGCTGACCGCCGTCTACCTGGTGGAGTACGGCAAGGGCGCCCTGGCCAGGGCCGTGACCTTCTTCGTCGATGTCATGACGGGCATCCCGTCCATCGTCGCCGGTCTCTTCATCCTCTCGATCATGCTGATGACGAAGACCCAGCCGTCCGGCCTGATGGGTGCGCTGGCGCTCACGATCCTGATGATCCCGGTCGTGGTCCGCTCCACCGAGGAGATGCTCAAGCTCGTCCCGAACGAGCTCCGCGAGGCATCGCTCGCCCTCGGCGTCCCGAAGTGGCGCACCATCCTGAAGGTGGTCCTGCCGACCGCGATCGGCGGCATCACCACCGGTGTGATGCTCGCGATCGCCCGCATCGCCGGTGAGACCGCGCCGATCATGCTGCTGGTGTTCGGCAGCCAGCTGATCAACCCCAACCCGTTCCAGGGTGCACAGTCCTCGCTCCCCTTCTACATCTGGGAGCAGTACAAGGTCGGTACCGACCAGTCGTACGACCGTGCCTGGGCCGCCGCGCTGGTCCTGATCGCCTTCGTCATGATCCTCAACCTGGTGGCCCGCGGCATCGCCCGCTGGAAGGCCCCGAAGACCGGCCGCTGACGCGGCACGAAAGAAGCAGTGATTCAGATGGCCAAGCGCATCGACGTCAGCGGCCTGTCGGCCTACTACGGCTCCCACCTCGCCATCGAGGACATCTCGATGACCGTGGAGCCCCGCTCCGTGACCGCCTTCATCGGCCCGTCCGGCTGCGGAAAGTCCACCTTCCTGCGCACCCTGAACCGCATGCACGAGGTCACCCCCGGTGGCCGTGTCGAGGGCAAGGTGCTGCTGGACGACGAGAACCTGTACGGGGCGAACGTCGACCCGGTCACCGTGCGCCGCACGGTGGGCATGGTCTTCCAGCGTCCGAACCCGTTCCCGACCATGTCGATCTTC
Organism: Streptomyces sp. CLV115; assembly: GCF_038448545.1. Lineage (NCBI taxonomy): Bacteria > Bacillati > Actinomycetota > Actinomycetes > Kitasatosporales > Streptomycetaceae > Streptomyces > Streptomyces sp. CLV115. The sequence continues at coordinate 4,507 of NZ_JBCEWQ010000188.1, read as the reverse complement.
GACAACGTCGCGGCCGGCCTCAAGCTGAACGGCTCGTACAAGAAGAGCCAGTTGCCCGAGATCGTCGAGAAGTCGCTGCGCGGCGCCAACCTCTGGAACGAGGTCAAGGACCGGCTGAACAAGCCCGGCTCCGGTCTCTCCGGCGGTCAGCAGCAGCGTCTGTGCATCGCCCGTGCGATCGCCGTCGAGCCGGACGTGCTGCTGATGGACGAGCCGTGCTCCGCGCTGGACCCGATCTCCACCCTCGCCATCGAGGACCTGATCGGCGAGCTGAAGGAGCGCTTCACGATCGTCATCGTGACGCACAACATGCAGCAGGCGGCCCGCGTCTCGGACCGCACGGCGTTCTTCAACCTCGCGGCGGTCGGCAAGCCCGGCAAGCTCATCGAGATCGACGACACGGAACGCATCTTCTCCAACCCGTCCGTCCAGGCCACCGAGGACTACATCTCGGGACGCTTCGGATAGTCACCCGGCAACGGGGCCGACGTGGGCCGGGGCGTGGACGGTTACGCCCGGTGGTGGATCTCCACCGGCGGACCGTCCCACCCCTCCGGCGGACCGGCCTCGTCCCCAGACGGCCTTGGGGTGCTGCATGGCGGTGCCACCGCAAGGCGAAGGGGCCGCCCCCACTCCCGCAGAGGGAGTGGGGGCGGCCCCATTTCCGTACCGCCGTGACCACGGCGGGCCGTCAGCCGAAGAGCAGTACCACGACTCCGTAGCTCGCGGCGGCGACCAGGGCCGCGGCCGGCATCGTGATGAACCAGCCCAGGATGATGTTCTTGGCGACGCCCCAGCGGACGGCGTTCACCCGCTTCGTGGCGCCCACACCCATGATCGCGGAGGTGATCACATGCGTCGTGGAGATCGGCGCGTGGAACAGGAACGCCGAGCCGAACATGATCGACGCACCCGTCGTCTCCGCCGCGAACCCCTGCGGCGGGTCCAGCTCGATGATCTTCCGGCCGAGCGTCCGCATGATGCGCCAGCCACCGGCGTACGTACCCAGCGAGAGCATCAGCGCGCAGACCAGCTTCACCCAGACCGGGATCGGGTCGCTCGGGCTCTCGACATCGGCGATGACCAGCGCCATCACCACGATGCCCATGGTCTTCTGCGCGTCCTGGAGACCGTGGCCGAGCGCCATGCCCGCGGCCGAGACCGTCTGCGCGATCCGGAAGCCGCGCTTGGCCTTGTGCGGGTTGGACTTCCGGAACATCCACATGATCGCGACCATCACCAGATAGCCGACGACCAGGCCGATGACCGGGGAGACGAACATCGGGATGACGACCTTGTCGAGCACCCCGTCCCAGTGCACCATCGTCCCGCCGGCCAGCGCGGCGCCGACCATTCCGCCGAACAGCGCGTGCGAGGACGAGGACGGCAGCCCGAAGTACCAGGTGACGAGGTTCCAGATGATCGCGCCGACGAGCGCGGCGAAGAGGATCCCCATCCCCTTGTGGCCCTCGGGCGTCGCGATCAGACCCTCGCTCACGGTCTTGGCGACACCGCTGCCGAGGAACGCACCGGCCAGGTTCATCACCGCGGCCATCGCCAGCGCCGCGCGCGGGGTGAGCGCACGGGTGGAGACGGACGTGGCGATGGCATTCGCCGAGTCGTGGAAACCGTTCGTATACGTGAAGCCGAGCGCGACACCGATGGTCACGATCAGCGCAAAGGTGTCCACGTGGTTCAGGACTCCTTGACCGCGATGGTCTCCACCGTGTTGGCGACGTGCTCGAACGCGTCGGCAGCCTCTTCCAGCACGTCCACGATCTGCTTGAGCTTCAGCACCTCGATGGCGTCGTACTTGCCATTGAAGAGATGAGCGAGCAGTTTGCGGTGGATCTGGTCGGCCTGGTTCTCCAGACGGTTGACCTCGATCCAGTACTCGGTGAGATTGTCCATCGTCCGCAGCCCCGGCATCGCCTCGGCGGTCAGCTCGGCCGCCCGGGCCAGCACCTCGATCTGCTGGGCAATGCCGTTGGGGAGTTCCTCGACCTGATAGAGCACGACCAGGTCGACGGCCTCCTCCATGAAGTCCATGATGTCGTCGAGCGACGAAGCGAGGTTGTAAATGTCCTCGCGGTCGAACGGCGTAATGAAAGAGGAGTTCAGCTGGTGGAAGATCGCGTGGGTGGCATCGTCCCCCGCGTGCTCCGCTGCCCGCATGCGCTCCGCGATCTCGACTCGGGAGGCAGAGTCCGCCCCGAGCAGTTCCATCAGGAGTTTCGAGCCCGTGACGATGTTGTCCGCGGATGCGGAGAACATGTCGTAGAAGCTCGTCTCCCTGGGGGTCAGACGAAAGCGCACGTGGGGTCCTCGGGGTGCTTTGGATTCGGTCAGGCTGATGCTAGGCGCATCATCCGGCCACGGCTAACCGGCGTTCTTCAGTGTCGCGCATCAGGCACAGTGATCAGCACGGGCCCCCGGTCACGTTTCAGATGAATTCGTTAGGATATACCCACCAGGGGTATATAAACGGCAGGGTAAAGGGAAAACGGGAGGCAGTAATGACCACCACCGAGGCTGCGGGGAGCACCACGGAGACGGAATCCCCCGTCACCGACCACGACCGGGGCATACACGGTTATCACCATCAGAAGGCCGAGCACCTCAAGCGGCTGCGCCGGATCGAGGGCCAGATCCGCGGCCTCCAGCGCATGGTCGACGAGGACGTCTACTGCATCGACATACTGACCCAGGTATCGGCGTCCACGAAGGCGCTCCAGTCGTTCGCCCTCCAGCTGCTGGAGGAGCACCTGCGGCACTGCGTCGCGGACGCGGCGGTCAAGGGCGGCGGGGAGATCGACGCCAAGGTCGAGGAAGCCACGAAGGCGATCGCCCGGCTGCTCCGCACCTGATGGCGGAGGTATCGGGCCGCGTCGCCGCGCACACCCCCGGCGCTATCCCTGCCGGGGGACGGTGGTCCGCTCGGTGATCACGCGGACGTCGAGCACCTCGTCGATGCGGTCCGCGCTGAGCCGTTCCCCGATCGCAGCCGACGCGGCGATCATCAGCTCGCCGCAGAGCTCGATCTCGGCGAGGGCCACCTGATCGGATACGGTCCGCGCGCTGAGCGTCACCACGTCACTCGCCTCTCACTGCCGTCGCCAACTTTCCGGTGCCCCTCCCGGCAAGCTTAGGGAGCGGACCATGCGCCCCGCATGGCACGGACGGACCATTTCACCGGCACCGGCATGCCTACGTCGCCGCCCGCGCCCCACGCCTACCGCTGCCGGATCCGCCCGGTGTAGATGTCACCGCTGTCCGGCAGCCGCACCGAGACCGGCACCCCGAACCCGAACAGCAGTGTGGTCGACACCACTTCCGCCGGCGGCCCCTCGTTGGCGAAGCTGAACCGGTGGCGCACCTTGCGCAGCCGCCCCTGCTCGTCGAGGTACACGTCGAACGGCACCGTGTCCTTGCTGAACCCTTTCGCTGCCGCGGCCAGCGCCCCGCGCGACCCGGGCGCGGCCTCGCGCGCGGCCAGCCCGATGTCCGCCGTCCCCCGGTAGTGCCGCACGGTGACCCCGGCGAGCTCGGCCCTTCCCTCGTACGTCACCTGCCGCGCTCCGCGCAGCAGTTCGGCGGCGGCCATCGGATCGGTCACCCCGCCGGTGACGAGGTTGCCGTCCTCCAGGACCGTCGTGTCCACCCTGACCCATTTGTCGGCGGGCACTCCGGCGCCGCGGTTCTTCATGTAGAGCGCGCCCGGGGCCAGCAGTTCGGTAATGGGGCGGTGCTCGTCCTCACCGGCGGCGTCCTTGGGCAGTACGACGGTGAGCCGGCCGGTCCGGGTGCGGAAGTCGTACGTGCCCCGGCCCCGGATGGTGACCCGCGTCCCGCCGGCCGCGGTCTCCATCGACGTACGCACCTCGGCGGTCCCGGCGACGGTGCCGGTGCCGGAGTCCGGGGCGGTGCCGGCCACCGCTGCCGTCCCCGTCCCGCTCACCGTGCCCGCGAGCACCGCGGCCGCGCGGCGGACCACGTCGAGGGAGTCGGCCCCGCCCCGGTCGTCGGCCACGGCCCGGTCACCGCCACCGCCTGCCGAGCACCCGGCGGTCGCCGCCATCACGCCCACCACGGCAAGGGCGCAGACAGCGCGCGCCCCGCCTCCGGACCTTTGCTGCTGCACCACCATCGCCTGCCAACCCCCAACGCGTAACGCCTGCCCGAGAGGCCCGTCCGTTCCGGATAACGACGGCCCGTGTCCCCCGTCACGCCGCCCCCCACCGGGCACACCGCCGGGTGGCCGCGGCCAGTACCGTGGACGGGTGTATGAGCGACGCACCGACGAGGTCCCGCCGACCGCCCCCACTCCCGCGTCCGCCGGGCACCGGTCCACCACCGTGGAACGCGGCTCCTTCTGCACCGCGCGCTGCTCCTGTGGCTGGTCCGGCCCGGCCCGCCGGTCCAGAGACCGGGCCCGTACGGACGCCGCGGAACACCTGGCGGTCCCCTGACTCCTCTCCTCCCTCCTCCCGCTCCTCCCGCCTCCCTC
>NZ_JBCEWQ010000187.1:0-15798 GCF_038448545.1 Streptomyces sp. CLV115 | reverse complement strand
GTCCTCAATCGCCGGACGGGCTCAGGGGTGGGGCGGGTGGTGGTGTTCCGGGCTCTGGTCCTCAATCGTCGGACGGGCTCAGGGGCGGAACGGTGGTTGTGTCCCGGGCTCTGGTCCTCAACCGTCGGACGGGTTCAGGGGTGGGGCGGGTGGTTCTGTTCCGGGCTCTGGTCCTCAACCGTCGGACGGGCTCAGGGGGTGGAACGGGTGGTTGTGTCCCGGGCGGGCTCAGGGACAGAACGGGCAGCGCTGTCCCGAACGGGGGCAGAAGTGGAGCGGGCGGCTCTGGCCCGGACGGGCTCAGGGATGGGGCGGGTGGTTCTGTTCCGGACCCCGGTCCTCAGTCGCCGGACGGGCTCAGAGGCAGAACGGGTGGCTGTGCCCCGGACCCCGGTCCTCAACCGTCGGACGGGCTCAGGGGTGTGGAAACGGGCGGTTCTGTCCCGGGTGGACTCAGAGACGGAACGGGCAGCTCCGCCCGGACGGGGTCAGGCGCGGCCGATGTCTGCGAATACCGCATCCGTCAGTGCGGCCAGGTCCGTGGCGGAGAGTTCGACCTCCAGGCCTCGGCGGCCGGCCGAGACGCAGATCGTGTCGTGGGAGCGCGCCGACGCGTCCAGTACCGTGCGCAGCCGCTTGCGCTGCCCCAGTGGGGAGATGCCGCCCCGCACATAGCCGGTGGTGCGTTCCGCGGCCGTCGGGTCGGCCATGGTGGCCCGTTTGCCGTTCACCGCGGCGGCCAGGGCCTTCAGGTCCAGCGAGCCGGCCACCGGGACCACCGCCACGGTCAGCGTGCCGTCGACGTCCGCCACCAGGGTCTTGAAGACCCGGTCGGGGGAGACGCCCAGGGCCTCGGCCGCCTCCTCGCCAAAGGAGGCGGAGGCCGGGTCGTGGTCGTAGGCGTGGACGGTGAAGGGCGTGCCGGCCGCGGTCAGGGCGACCGTGGCCGGGGTGCCGCCGGACTGTTGCTGCTTCTTGGGCTTCTTCGCCACGGGGACGGGTCCTCGGTCGATCGGTGGACGGATCAGTTGGGGTGGGTCGGGGCGCGGGTCAGATCCACCGCGGGCAGCGACGGCAGATGGCGGATGACCGCGGTCTCGGCGCGCAGCAGTGTCAGTTCCTCGCGCAGCCGGGTCGCGGTGTCGGGCGCCTGGAGCAGCCGTTGCCTGGTCGGGACGTCCAGTACGGCCGCCGCCGCGACCAGGTACGAGACGACGGAGGGGTCGTCGGGCAGGTCCGCGCCGGTGGTCAGGGACCGTTCGCTCGCCCCGGCCAGCCGCTTCTGGTAGCTGCGGAAGGCCCGCAGTACGCCCTCGGCCAGCGCCCCCGCCTCCTCGCCGGGCTCCTCGTCCAGCTCTTCGAGCTCGGCCGTGAGGAACGGGCCGCTCGCCTCCACGGAGAGCAGCTTGACCCGGGTGGTGCCGGTCGCCAGGACCTCGAAGCTGCCGTCCTGCCGCTCCCGGATCTTCGCCGCGTCCGCGATGCAGCCGACCCGGTGGAAGGTCTGCACCGGGTCGGGGCCGAAGCCGTCCGCGGGTCCGCGCTCGGCGGGGACGCTCACCGCGTCGGGCATTCCGGCGCCCGTCGGGGCGGTCTCGTGGCCGTCGCGGATCGCGACCACGGCGAACCGGCGGGGTTCGTCCTCGTCGGTCTTCAGGAGCTCGCGCATCATGGCGCGATAACGCTCCTCGAAGACGTTCAGCGGCAGCACGAGGCCGGGGAACAGCACCGCGTTCAGCGGGAACAGAGGCAGGCGAGCGGTGGTCACAACGGTCAAGCGTAATGGCCGCCGGGCCCGCCCCGGTCGGCCCGTCCCGCGAACGGTGCCGCACAGGCCACCCGGACTCGCGTGTCGTCCCGCGCTTCCAGGAACCGGCCGAGCGGATCCTCGGAGACCGACGACCAGGGGAACGACGCCGCATGCGGTCCGATCCGACGGAACTGTTCCAGGGCCTCGACCCAGCGCCCCCGGCCGACCAGCACGAACGCCAGCAGATTGCGGACCTCGGCGGACCACGGGTCTCCCGGCTCGAACGAGGCGGACAGCGCGATGGCCAGATCCACCGCCGCGTCGACCCGCTCCTCCTGCACCGAGGTGGTCCGGGCGCCCGGACCCTCGATCAGGAGGGCGAAGGCCGCCCGCAGCGGCAGCGCCTGCACCAGTGAGCCGGGCAGCGAGTCCTCGGCGGCCCGCTCCGCGAAGTCGAAGCACTCGCGGTGCGAGCCGTACCAGGCGGCGGAGAGGTACCGCAGCGCCGCGACATGGCAGCCGTAGTGGTGCGAGGAGCGCTGGACGGCCTGCTCCCACAGCGCCTCGAACACGGTGTGCGTGGCGTGGGTGCCGCGGGCGTGGTCGAGCGCGAGGCGCCAGGGCACCGGGTCGCGCGGATCGCTCTCGGCAGCCGCCGAGATCAGCGGCCCCACCTCGCGCAGCTGCTCGGCGCGGGCCGGCGACTCCCAGGCCCGGCGGACCGCCAGCTGGGCCTTGACGAGCAGCGCGTCCGGGTCGTGCGGGGCTGCGGCGAGCCAGTCGGTCAGCCAGCCGTCGCGGCTGCGGGCGAAGGTGACGAGCCGGCCGAGATACCGGTCGCGGTTCTCCCACTCGGCGCCGTCCCGGGTGGTGGCCATGAGTTTGGCGGCCGGTCCGTACTCCCCGAGTGCGGCGGCGACGAGTGCCGGGGAGAGCCGTTCGTCGGGGGCGTCGAGCAGCACCTCGTCGTCGGCGGGCAGTCCGGCGGTCCCCTGCGAGGGGCGCCGGACCGCGCGCGCGGCGCGGAGCAGAGCACGAAGGATTGGCATGGTGCAGACCATTGAAAAGCCCTGGTCGGAGCGGCGCCAGAGGCTCGCTGTGAAGCTTTGGTGCCGAGTGAATGGGTTGTATCGGACCGGGTCAAGAAAAAGTAAAGGAAAGTGCGGAATCTGGCTTGTTCCTGCGGTTCCGGCCGATGGTGTACGGCACTTCAGACGCGGCTCGGGCGGTCGTTCGACCACGGTGTACGGGTGTCGTACCGGGCCGTTCGGCGGAACGGGCCACGAGCCGCCGGACGGCCCGCTGCCCGATCCGCCGTGGCCGGATCCGGTCAGCCCCGGCGGAGCAGCCGTGAGGCGCCCGCCGCCACGGTCGTGGCCAGTATCCAGCCCAGCAGGACGAGCACGGCCGCCGCCCACTGCCAGCCGTCCTCCATCCGCCAGTAGCCGTCCTGGCCCAGATTGATCACCGGGATCAGCAGATCCAGCGCGTACAGCGCCGGGTTCCACTGCGGGTGCTCGTCCTGCTTGATCGCCGCCGGGACGTGCTGGGCGAAGGCCACCGCCCCCGCCGCCCACAGCAGGGCCATCCAGACCGCGGCCCGCCCCGGCCGGTAGCCGTACGCCACCGTCCAGTCCTGGATGAAGCCCCACAGCTTCCCGGCCGGCGGCAGTGTCTCGCGCCGCCGCCGCTGCTTGGCCAGCAGCACCTCCCGGGCGTCCGCGTCCTCCCCGCAGTTGCGCAGCACCGTCGCGAGGCGCTCGTACGGCTCCGGCACGTACTCCGGGGTCGCCGCCGCCACCCACTCCAGGCGCCGGGAGAGCGGGAAGTGTCCGTACGGGACGAGGTTCTCGTAGACGAATCCGCCCATCGCCAGGCCGCCGGGCCCCGGCCAGCTCGTCGACACGTCGATCAGCGTGACGACCTTCGCGCCGTTCAGCACGACCCGGCCCTCCTCCAGCTGTTCCGCGTTGAACCGCAGCTCCGGGGTGACGATCCGGCGCAGCGAGAGCTCCTCGTGCCGGGCCATCACGAACCGCGCCTTGTGCAGATCGACCGCGTCGCCGAACCGCCCGTCGTCCAGCCGCACCCCGCCGCGGCAGTCGAGGACCTGCGAACGGGTGCCGCTCGCCGGGGTCGACGCCATGACGATGCCGTACGGGGGAGTGGCGCCCTGGATCCCGGTCTCCACGCTCACCCACGCCTCACTCATGTACAGCGTCCGCTCCACGCTCAGCTGGGGGGCGTTCAGTGCGCGCCGCCCCTCCCTGCCGCGCAGCCGGCTGCCGCGCAGGCTCAGCGAACCGCCGACCTTCGCCCCGCGCAGACTCAGCTCGCCGCGCGCCTCGATCAGCTCCGCCTGAAGGTCCTGGGCGACCGCCAGCCCATCCCCGGCCAGCGCCCGGCCGCCCCGGTCGGGGCCGATCTCGATCTGGTTGATCAGCAGATCGGTGCCGATCTGGGCGTCGGTGAGCCGGATCCCGCGCGGGATCCGGCAGCGTGGCAGATGCAGATCGCCCTCGGTGCGCAGCCGGGCCGCCTCCAGTCGCGGCATCGCGCAGCCGACGATCCGCAACGTCGTGAAATGGCACTCCGGCAGCACCACCTCGTTCTCGAAGCGGCAGCCGGTCATCTCGACGTACGGCGAGACGCGCCCGCCCGCGAGGTCGAGCGTCCCGGTGATCCGCACACCCCGGAGCTTCAGCGCCGCCACCCGGCCGGGGCGCGGCGGCGGCCCCGAGAGCAGCAGCCGGGCGACGACACGCCCGTCCACACTGCGCTCCGGCCCCCAGACCAGAGGTGCGAACGGATCGTCGCGCGCGGGATCGCGGGCGCGCAGATCGTAGGTGCTGCCGTTCCGGAAGGCCTGCCACATGCCCAGCTCGGCCGCGCTCAGACCGTCCGGAAAATCGCCGTCGTGCGGTTCGGTCACGGGTGCCCCTTCCGCTCGGAGCTGTTCTTCCCTCTGGGTGACGACGTGAACGCTATTGGTCAGCAGTGACGTCCGGGACATGTATCAGCCAGTGATACGGGCGACCGGACGCCGGAGCCGGTCTGCGAGAATTGCGGTGTGATCTCTCGAATCGATCTGCGCGGCGATGCCCTCCCCGAGGGCGGAGCCCTGCGCGACCTGCTGCCCCGTGCCGAGTTCGACGTGGAAGCCGCCCTGGAGACGGTGCGGCCCATCTGCGAGGACGTACGCCATCGTGGCTCCGCGGCAGTGATCGAGTGGGGAGAGAAATTCGACGGCGTACGGCTCGAATCGATCCGGGTTCCTGCCCGGGCGATCGCCGAGGCCGTCGAGCGGCTCGACCCGGCCGTGCGGGCCGCCCTGGAGGAGTCGATCCGCCGCGCCCGCCTCGTCCACCGCGAGCAGCGCCGCACCACGCACACCACGCAGGTCGTCCCCGGCGGCACCGTCACCGAGAAGTGGGTGCCGGTCGCTCGCGTCGGGCTGTACGTGCCGGGCGGGCGCTCCGTCTACCCCTCGTCCGTGGTCATGAACGTCGTACCGGCGCAGGAGGCGGGCGTCGAGGGCATCGCCGTCGCCTCCCCGCCGCAGAAGGACTTCGGCGGCCTGCCGCACCCCACGATCCTCGCCGCCTGCGCCCTGCTCGGCGTCGACGAGGTGTACGCGGCCGGTGGCGCACAGGCCGTCGCGATGTTCGCCTACGGAACGGCCGAATGTCCTCCGGTCGACCTCGTCACCGGCCCCGGCAACATCTACGTCGCCGCCGCCAAGCGCCTCCTCAAGGGCCGCATCGGCATCGACGCGGAGGCGGGCCCCACCGAGATCGCGATCCTCGCCGACTCCACCGCCGACCCGGTGCACGTCGCCGCCGACCTGATCAGCCAGGCCGAGCACGACCCGATGGCCGCCGCCGTCCTGGTCACCGACTCCGAGGAGCTGGCCGCGGCCACCGAGGCCGAGCTGAAGCCGCAGATCGCCGCGACCAAGCACGTCACCGACCGGATCGAGCCCGCGCTGGCCGGCCGCCAGTCCGCGATCGTCCTGGTCAACGACCTGGCGGACGGCCTCAAGGTGGTCGACGCGTACGCCGCCGAGCACCTGGAGATCCAGACCGCCGACGCCGCGGCCGTCGCCGACCGGGTCCGCAACGCCGGCGCGATCTTCGTCGGCCCCTGGGCCCCGGTCTCGCTCGGCGACTACTGCGCCGGCTCCAACCACGTCCTGCCCACCGGCGGCTGCGCCTGCCACTCCTCGGGCCTCTCCGTGCAGTCCTTCCTGCGCGGCATCCACATCGTCGACTACACGCGCGACGCCCTGGCCGAGGTCACCCACCACGTGGTGACCCTCGCCGAGGCGGAGGACCTCCCTGCCCACGGCGCCGCGCTCAAGGCCAGGTTCGGCGGAGAGGTCCCGCAGCAGTGACGAACAGCGACACCCCTCGAAAGACCACCCGCATCGACGACCTCCCGGTCCGCGACGAGCTGCGCGGCAAGTCCCCGTACGGGGCGCCGCAGCTCGACGTGCCGGTGCGGCTGAACACCAACGAGAACCCCTACCCGCTGCCCGAGGTGCTCGTCGACCGGATCGCCGAGCGGGTCCGCGAGGCCGCCCGCGACCTCAACCGCTACCCCGACCGGGACGCCGTCGAGCTCCGTACCGAGCTGGCCCGCTACCTCACCCGCACCGCAGGGCACGAGGTCTCCCTCGCCAACGTCTGGGCGGCCAACGGTTCCAACGAGGTGCTCCAGCAGCTGCTGCAGACCTTCGGCGGCCCCGGCCGCACCGCGATCGGCTTCGAGCCCTCGTACTCCATGCACGCCCTCATCGCCCGTGGCACCGGCACCGGCTGGATCTCCGGACCGCGCAACGAGGACTTCACCATCGACGTCGCGGCCGCCAGAAAGGCCATCGCCGAGCACCGGCCCGACGTCGTCTTCATCACCTCGCCCAACAACCCCACCGGCACCGCCGTCGACGCACAGACCGTGCTCGCGCTGTACGACGCCGCGCAGGCGGCCGGGCCGTCGATGGTCGTGGTCGACGAGGCGTACGGCGAATTCAGCCACCACGCCTCGCTGCTCCCGCTGATCGAGGGCCGGCCGAACATGGTGCTCTCGCGCACCATGTCGAAGGCGTTCGGCGCCGCCGGACTGCGGCTGGGCTACCTCGCCGCCGACCCGGCGGTCGTGGACGCGGTCCAGCTGGTGCGGCTGCCGTACCACCTGTCGTCCGTCACCCAGGCCACCGCGCTCGCCGCCCTGGAGCACACCGATACGCTGCTCGGATACGTCGCGCAGCTCAAGGACGAGCGCGACCGGATCGTCACCGAGCTGCGCGCCCTCGGCTTCGACGTCACCGACTCGGACGCCAACTTCGTCCAGTTCGGCCGTTTCGCCGACAGCCACACCGCCTGGCGGCGGATCCTCGACCGGGGCGTCCTGGTCCGGGACAACGGCGTACCGGGATGGCTGCGGGTCTCCGCGGGCACCCCGGCAGAGAACGACGCGTTCCTCGATGCGGTACGCGAACTGAAGAAGGAGCACGACGCATGAGCCCCCGCGTAGGCCGCGTGGAACGCACCACCAAGGAAACCTCGGTGGTCGTCGAGATAAACCTCGACGGCACCGGGAAGGTCGATGTGTCGACCGGGGTCGGGTTCTACGACCACATGCTCGACCAGCTCGGCAGGCACGGACTCTTCGACCTCACGGTCAAGACCGACGGCGATCTGCACATCGACTCGCACCACACCATCGAGGACACCGCCCTCGCCCTCGGCGCCGCGTTCAAGCAGGCGCTCGGCGACAAGGTCGGCATCTACCGCTTCGGCAACTGCACCGTCCCGCTGGACGAGTCGCTCGCCCAGGTCACCGTCGACCTGTCCGGCCGCCCCTACCTGGTGCACACCGAGCCGGAGAACATGGCGCCGATGATCGGCGCGTACGACACGACGATGACCCGGCACATCCTGGAGTCCTTCGTCGCGCAGGCGCAGATCGCCCTGCACGTCCACGTGCCGTACGGGCGCAACGCCCACCACATCGTGGAGTGCCAGTTCAAGGCGCTCGCCCGCGCCCTGCGCTACGCCAGCGAACACGACCCGCGCGCCGCCGGGATACTCCCCTCCACGAAGGGCGCGCTGTGACCGGCCTCAACACCATCCTGATCGTCGTCGGCCTCTTCCTGGCCGGCGGCGTCTACTCCTTCGCGAAGCAGGGCATGCCCAAGGGAGTTCTCGTCCTGCTCTCGCTCGCCTCCGTGATGTGCCTGGTGGCAGGCATTCTGCGGATCCAGGGACTCTGGGACTGAGGGAACGAGCTGTGAGCGACAACAAGAAGGTCGTCGTCTTCGACTACGGCTTCGGCAACGTCCGCTCCGCCGAGCGGGCGCTCGCCCATGTCGGCGCGGACGTCGAGATCACCCGCGACTTCGACAAGGCGATGAACGCCGACGGGCTGCTGGTGCCCGGCGTCGGCGCGTTCTCCGCCTGCATGGACGGGCTGAAGAAGGCCCGCGGCGAATGGATCATCGGCCGCAGGCTCTCCGGCGGCCGCCCCGTCATGGGCATCTGCGTCGGGATGCAGATCCTCTTCGAGCGGGGCATCGAGCACGGCGTGGAGACGGAGGGCCTGGACGAATGGCCCGGCACCGTCGCCCCGCTGAAGGCCCCCGTCGTCCCGCACATGGGCTGGAACACCGTGCGGGCCCCCGAGGACTCCCAGCTCTTCGCCGGTCTCGACCCCGAGGCACGGTTCTACTTCGTGCACTCCTACGCGGTGCACGACTGGAGCCTGGAAGTCACCAACCCCAAGATCCGCGCCCCCCGGGTCACCTGGGCCACGCACGGCGAGCCGTTCGTCGCCGCCGTGGAGAACGGCGCCCTGTGGGCCACCCAGTTCCACCCCGAGAAGTCCGGCGATGCCGGCGCCCAGCTGCTGACCAACTGGATCGAGACGCTGTAATGCCGAAGCTTGAACTGCTCCCCGCCGTCGATGTCCGCGACGGCCAGGCCGTCCGCCTCGTCCACGGCGAGTCCGGCTCCGAGACCTCCTACGGTTCGCCGCTGGAGGCCGCCCTCGCCTGGCAGAGCGCCGGCGCCGAGTGGCTGCACCTGGTCGACCTGGACGCCGCCTTCGGCACCGGTGACAACCGGGCGCTGATCGCCGAGGTGGCCGGCGCCATGGACATCAAGGTCGAGCTGTCCGGCGGCATCCGCGACGACGCCTCGCTCGCCGCCGCCCTCGCCACCGGCTGCCGCCGGGTCAACCTGGGCACCGCCGCCCTGGAGACCCCGGAGTGGGTCGCCAAGGTCATCGCCGAGCACGGCGACCAGATCGCCGTCGGCCTCGACGTCCGGGGCACGACGCTGCGCGGCCGCGGCTGGACCCGCGACGGCGGCGACCTCTACGAGACGCTCGCCCGGCTCGACTCCGAGGGCTGTGCCCGCTACGTCGTCACCGACATCGCCAAGGACGGCACGCTCCAGGGCCCCAACCTGGAGCTCCTGAAGAACGTCTGCGCCGCCACCGACAAGCCCGTCGTCGCCTCCGGCGGCGTCTCCTCGCTGGACGACCTGCGGGCCATCGCCTCGCTCGTACCGGACGGCGTCGAGGGCGCGATCGTCGGCAAGGCGCTGTACGCGAAGGCGTTCACCCTCGAAGAGGCGCTGCGGGTGGTCTCCGGATGAGCGACTCCGTCAACCGTGTCTCCTCCGGCGGCCCGTGGGAGGAGAAGTTCGGCTACTCCCGCGCGGTGCAGCTGCCGAACGGCCTCGTCCTGGTGGCCGGCTGCACCGCGGTGGAGAACGGGCAGATCTCCGCGGGCGGCCCGTACGAGCAGGCCGTCACCTCCTTCAGGATCGCCTTCGACGCGCTGAAGCAGTTCGGCCTGGGCCGTGACGACGTCGTCCGCACCCGGATGTACATCACGCACGCCCGGGACGTGGACGAGGTCGGCCGCGCCCACAAGGAGCTCTTCGACGACGTCCGCCCCGCCGCGTCGATGATCATCGTGTCCGGTTTCGTGGACCCGAGCCTGGTCGTCGAGGTCGAGGTCGAGGCGTACCGGGCAGGTGCGCGGTGAGCCTCGCGGTACGCGTCATCCCCTGCCTGGACGTCGACAACGGCCGGGTCGTCAAGGGCGTCAACTTCCAGAACCTGCGCGACGCGGGCGACCCCGTCGAGATGGCGAAGCTGTACGACGCCGAGGGCGCCGACGAGCTGACCTTCCTGGACATCACCGCGTCCAGCGGCGACCGGGAGACCACCTACGACGTGGTGCGCCGCACCGCCGAGCAGGTCTTCATCCCGCTCACGGTCGGCGGTGGCGTCCGCACCGCCGACGACGTCGACAAGCTGCTGCGGGCCGGCGCGGACAAGGTCGGCGTGAACACCGCCGCCATCGCCCGCCCCGACCTCATCCGGGAGATCGCCGAGCGTTTCGGCCGCCAGGTCCTGGTGCTCTCGGTGGACGCCCGGCGCACCCCCGCCGGCACCTTCGAGGTCACCACGCACGGCGGCCGCAGGGGCACCGGCATCGACGCCGTCGAATGGGCGCACCGGGCCGCCGAGCTGGGCGCGGGCGAGATCCTGCTCAACTCGATGGACGCGGACGGTACCAAGGACGGCTACGACACCGAGATGATCACGGCGGTACGTAAGCATGTGACCGTCCCCGTCATCGCCTCCGGCGGCGCCGGCCGGCTCGCCGACTTCGCGCCCGCCGTCGAGGCCGGCGCCGACGCGGTGCTCGCCGCGTCCGTCTTCCACTTCGGCGACCTGCGGATCTCCGAGGTCAAGGGCGCGCTCAGGGAGGCCGGCCACCCGGTCCGCTGAGCAGCCGCACGTACGAGCCCGACGCCGGGCGGAGCCGGGGAACCGGCCCCGCCCGGCGTCGGGCTTTTCCGCGGCTCCGCTCCACCGCACGCGGATTCCGCAGCTTTTATTGCGCAAGAATGATTGCGCAACTTTCCTTTTCCATCTACGGTCGAGGTATGGCAAGCAAGGAATCACGCCGGGTCTCGGACCTGGAGACCCTGAAGGCGTTCGGGCACCCCCTGCGGATGCGGCTCTACCGGGCGCTCTACATCGCCCGCACGGCCACCGCGTCCCAATTGGCCGACCAGGTCGACGAGGCGGTCTCGCTGGTCAGCTACCACCTGCGCAAGCTCGCCGACCACGGCCTGATCGAGGAGGCCGAGCAGCAGGGCACGGACGCCCGCGAACGCTGGTGGCAGCCCGCCTCGAAGGGGCTGAACTTCCATGAGGAGGACTTCACCGACGCCCCCGAGAAGGCCGCCACGCACGCCGCCGTCGGCAGGCTCTCCTTCGACCAGCACATCGAGCTGTACCGCCGCTACCTCGACTCGGCCCCGACCTGGCCGCTTCAGTGGCGCAGCGCCGCGTCCAGCTCCGAGTACCTGGCCCGGCTCACCGCCGAGGAGCTCGCCGCGCTCAGCCGCGAGATGCACGAGGTGGTCGACCGGTACGAGGAACTCGGCCGCGCCCGCGAGGAGGCCGGGGACACCGAAGGCCGGGAGAACGTCGCCGTACACCTGTACACCTTCCCGTTCCGCCCCTGACCCGCCGCCCCGGGAGGCCGACCCCATGACCGTCACCGACACGGGAACACCCATGCAGGCCGCCGTGCGCCCCGCGCACCGCGACGCCAACGTCCTGCGCTGGCTCGGCGCCTACACCGCGTCGATGATCGGCGACAGCGTCTACTACATGGCGCTCGCCTGGGCCGCAGCCCGCACCGGCGGCGACACCCAGACCGGGGTCGTCCTCGCCGTCGGCTCCATACCCCGGGCCGTGCTGATGCTCGGCGGGGGAGTGCTCGCCGACCGGATCGGCCCGCGCCGCGTCGTCATCGGCAGCGACACCGCCCGCTGCCTGGTCGTCCTCGGCCTGGCCGCCGCGCTGCTGTTCACCTCGCCCGCCCTGTGGATGCTGATCGCCGTCGCGCTCGTCTTCGGCGTGGTCGACGCCCTCTTCCTGCCCGCCGTCGGCACCCTGCCGCCCCGGGTCACCACCCCCGGACAGCTGGCCCGGGTCCAGGGAATGCGCGGGCTCGCCACCCGCCTCGCCAATGTCGTCGGCGCCCCGCTCGGCGGCGTCGCGGTGGCCCTCGGCGGGCCGACCCTCGCGTTCGCCGCCGCCGGGCTGCTCTTCGCCGTGTCGCTGCCGCTGCTGCTGTCCCTGCGGATCCGCCCGCTGCCCGACCGGAAGGGCGCCGAACCCTCCGGCACCGCCTGGCACGACCTGGCCGACGGTCTGCGCCACATCCGCCGCCACCCGCTGCTCGGACCGCTGATGATCGTCGTCGCCGTCAGCGAACTGGGCTTCGTCGGGCCGCTCAACCTCGGCCTGATCCTGCTCGCCGAGGAGCGCCACTGGGGTGCGTCCGGCATGGGCTGGATCATCGCCGCCTTCGGCATCGGCGCCGGCGCGACGGCACTGCTGCTCGCCGTGCGCGGCCGGGTGCCGCGCGCCGGACTGGTGATGTGCCTGGCCGTGCTGGTCGGCGCGGTCGCCATCGGCGCCCTGGCCCAGCTGCCCTCGGTGGCCCTCGCAGCCGCCGCGGCGGCCTGCGTCGGGCTCTTCGCGGGCCTCGGCGGCTCCCTGTGCGGGGCCCTGATCCAGACCGTCACCGAACCCGCCTACCTCGGCCGGGTCACCTCGGTCTCGACGCTCTTCACCCATGCGATCGCCCCGCTCAGCTACCCGGTCACGGGTGCCGCCGTCGCGATCTGGGGGACCGGCCCGGTCTTCGCCACCAGCGCCTCGCTGTGCGCCGCCGGAGCGCTGACGGGCCTGGCCTTCACCCGGCTGCGCCGCGCGGAACTCCCGCGCTGACCCCGCCCCCGTACGCCCCGGGCGGGCCTACATCCCCAGCTCCGCCGTGTGCAGCCGGTCCACCGCCTCCTTGTCGCCCTCGATGCCCACCGCGGCAGCGTCCTGCCGCCCGAACGCGAAGAGCAGCAGCTCGCCCGGCTCGCCGGTCACCGTCACCACCGGGGTGCCCTTGTGCGCCACCGCCGTCTGGCCGTCCGGGCGGCGCAGCACCAGCCCCACCGGGGACCTGCGGCCCAGGAGCCGGGCCGTCCGCTCGGCGCGCGCCCACAGCACATCGGCGAACACCGGGTCCAGCTCCCGCCGCGACCAGTCCGGCTGGGCCCGGCGGACGTCCTCCGTATGGATGTAGAACTCGACGGTGTTGGCGGCCTCGTCGATCTGCTTCAGGCCGAACGGGGACATCCTCGGCGGTCCGGTACGGATCAGCTGGATCAGCTCCTCGTACGGTTTCGCCGCGTACTCCGCCTGCACCCGGTCGAGACGGTTCTTCAGAACACCCAGCACCACCCCGCCCGCCGCGTCCGGCCGGCGCTCCCGGACCACCACATGGGCGGCCAGGTCCCGGGCCGTCCAGCCCTGGCACAGGGTCGGGGCCTCCGGTCCCGCCGCTTCCAACAGATCGGCGAGCAGGAGTCGTTCACGCTTCGCATGGGTCGACATGGTCGCCAGCGTACGACCGCCGCACGCGGTCCGCCCAGTGGACGCCGCACGGAACCGCCCCCGCGGCCACGGCACAATGGGCGCATGACCAGCGCGCCCACGCCCAGCACCCCGCCGCCGTCCGGCAATCTCGACCCGGCCATCGCGGCCCGCCTCAAGCGCGGTGCCGACGGACTCGTCCCGGCCATCGCCCAGCAGTACGACACCGGCGAGGTGCTGATGCTCGGCTGGATGGACGACGAGGCCCTGCACCGCACCCTCACCACCGGCCGCTGCACCTACTGGTCCCGCAGCCGCCAGGAGTACTGGGTCAAGGGCGACACCTCGGGCCACGTCCAGCAGGTCAAGTCCGTCGCGCTCGACTGTGACGCCGACACCGTCCTCGTCCGGGTCGACCAGACGGGTGCCGCCTGCCACACCGGCGACCGCACCTGCTTCGACGCCGACGTCCTCCCGCTCGCGCAGTAAAGGGCCAGCCGCCATGGATCTCGACACCTTCCGCAAGCTTGCCGTCGACCGGCGCGTCATCCCCGTCAGCCGCAGGCTCCTCGCGGACGGCGACACCCCGGTCGGGCTCTACCGCAAACTCGCGGGCGAACGCACCGGCACCTTCCTCCTGGAGTCCGCGGAGAACGGCCGCACCTGGTCGCGCTACTCCTTCATCGGGGTACGCAGCGCCGCCACCCTCACCGCACGCGACGGACAGGCCCACTGGCTGGGCGTCCCGCCCGTCGGCGTCCCCGTCGACGGGGACCCGCTTCAGGCCCTGCGCGCCACCATCGAGACCCTGCACACCCCGCACGACCTGGTCGTCGACGACGCACTGCCCCCGTTCACCGGCGGCATGGTCGGCTACCTCGGCTACGACATCGTGCGCCGCCTGGAGAAGATCGGCGACCGCACCGAGGACGACCTGCACCTCCCCGAGCTGACGATGCTGCTCACCTCCGACCTGGCGGTGCTCGACCACTGGGACGGCAGCGTCCTGCTGATCGCCAACGCGATCAACCACAACGACCTGACGACCGGCGTCGACGAGGCGTACGCGGACGCCGTCGCGCGCCTGGACGCCATGGAACGGGACCTCTCCCGCCCCGTCGAGAACGCCCCCGCCGCCCTCCCGCCCTCCGAGCTGCCCCCGTACACCGCGCTGTGGGGCGGCGAGGCCTACCAGGACGCCGTGGAGGACGTGAAGGAGCGGATCAGGGCCGGCGAGGCCTTCCAGGTCGTCCCCTCCCAGCGCTTCGAAACCCCGTGCACGGCAAGCGCGTTGGACGTCTACCGGGTGCTGCGCGCCACCAACCCGTCGCCGTACATGTACCTCTTCCGGTTCGACGGCTTCGACGTCGCCGGCTCCAGCCCGGAGGCCCTGGTCAAGGTCGAGGACGGGCGCGCCATGGTCCACCCGATCGCCGGCACCCGGCACCGCGGCGCCACCCCGCAGGAGGACCAGGCGCTCGCCGACGAACTCCTCGCCGACCCGAAGGAACGCGCCGAGCACCTCATGCTGGTCGACCTCGGCCGCAACGACCTGGGACGGGTCTGCGCACCCGGCACCGTCGAGGTCGTCGACTTCATGTCGATCGAGCGGTACTCGCACGTGATGCACATCGTCTCCACCGTCACCGGCCGCGTCGCCGAGGGCCGCACCGCCTTCGACGTACTCACCGCCTGCTTCCCCGCCGGCACCCTCTCCGGCGCCCCCAAGCCCCGCGCGATGCAGATCATCGAGGAGCTCGAACCCACCCGCCGCGGTCTGTACGGAGGCTGCGTCGGCTACCTCGACTTCGCCGGGGACTCCGACACCGCCATCGCCATCCGCACCGCCCTGCTGCGGGACGGCACCGCGTACGTCCAGGCCGGGGCCGGCGTGGTCGCCGACTCCGACCCCGTCGCCGAGGACACCGAGTGCCGCAACAAGGCCGCCGCGGTGCTCCGCGCGGTGCATACCGCCAACCGGCTCCACGGCCTCTGAGGCGGTAGGGGATAGTGGAGTACGTGAGTGCTGTCCCCGTACCCCAGCCCCGTGCCCGAGTCGCCACCGCGTCCGACGCCTCGGGAAGCCGCCGCAGCCTGGCCGCCGGTCTGCTCCTCGGGGCGGCGGGTGCCACCGTCGTCCTGCTCGCCTCCGGCCAGACCTGGGCCGAGGGCCGGGCGTCCGTCGGCGGCGGCTCGCTGCCCCTGACCGCCGACGGCCAGGACGTCACCGGCCTCCCGGCGGCCCTCGCCATAGTCGGCCTGGCCGCCCTCGTCGCCGTCTTCGCGGTCCGCGGCGCCGGCCGGCTGCTGGTCGCCGGGCTCCTCGCCCTCAGCGGCCTCGGCGCCGGACTGAGCGCCTGCCTCGGTGCCGCCGACGGCGCGGCGCTCGACGAGAAGGCGGCACGGACGACCGGCGACTCCTCGGCGACCATCGGCGCGCTCACCCACACCGCATGGCCCTACGTCACCGCGGCCGGCGGCCTGCTGATCCTGCTCGCCGGGCTGCTCGCCCTGCGCTACGGCAAGCTCTGGCCCACCATGTCGGGACGGTACGAACGGGACGGCACCCCCCGCCCCCGCAA